>NZ_BRCD01000038.1:0-24803 GCF_023707945.1 Sporosarcina sp. NCCP-2331 | reverse complement strand
ACTAAAGAGAAGAGGTAGAAATATGAAAAAGTTGTTAATAGCATGCCTGACTATGATCCTATTCTTTAGCATCACAAGCATGCCGATCGAGGCGACCGGGAAAGACGGCTATCGTTCGGAAACAGTAGAGGGATTGCCTGCATACATAAAAGATTACTATGTAGTTGCGCCATTCAAAGATAAGCAATTAGCGGAAGGAACTTATTCGTATTATGCTTCATTGTGGGCGAAAGAAAACGGAATTATCTCGGGTTACCCCGACGGCTCATTGAAACCGAATGAAAAATTGACAGAAGCACACTGGGCAAAAATGCTGTCCAATTACTTTGAGCTTCCTAATAAGTCAGGTGCATCCATTTCAAAACGGACTTCGGTTTCACATTGGTCCAATGAAAACTACGATGCATTGATTCACTACGAAGTGCCGATGCTTGGCTATTTCGATGTCCAAAATCGTCAGCAGCAAGTTAAACGGGGAGTCGTGGCACAGTCCATCGCTCAGTTACTAGGAGAAAACAAAAGTTTGGATGCTTCTATCCAATTTTTATTGGATCAGCAAATTACAGTAGGACAAAATCCAAATGGAGTCTCACTTGTCGATCGGTTCGGAGCACATAATTACTTGACGAGAATTCAGGGTGTTACGTTCCTTTATCGTCTGTTCAATGCAGATATCAGTGCATCCGCCTTGAAAGAACCTCAAAAACCGAATCAAAACGGAATTTTTAACCAAAACCCTGGAGCCGTCGTGATCGAACCGGCAGCCAAGCCATTGATGAAAGCGATTGAGCATCTGGATCCTTCATTACCCGATAAGAAAAAGGGATTCAAGAATTTCCTTATGGACGAGAGAATACCGCATACTTATTCATACAAAACGAATGAAATTGGGTACGCAAGAGACTCGATTAAAGGATTGAAGCCAGATTCATCATTTTTGAAGGCATGGCGCAAAGTTGATTTTACGAAGTACAATTTGTATTTTAGTGGTCCGGTTGGCAGAGATCTCACTTTCACAGCGAGAGAATACCCTGCAAGTTTAACAGAAGAAGGTCTCGACCCTGGAAAGTTAATAGAATTTAAGAAATTTAAAAAGCAGAATCAAGATAACAGTTTACGTCTAGCTTCTACGTACCTTTCAATTCTCGGTTTTGCCGGAACGGAAGAAAAGCTGTACAGCGAGCTGAAAAAGGCAGCCAATTCAGGAAAGGCTTATCAACAAGGCAGCCTTCATGTCTATTACTACCCGATTCCAGATTCCTTGCAACTCACGTATCGATGATCAGCAATATAGCTAACTTTTGGAAGGCTTGGTAATGCATCGACAAAGTGCCTATGTACCAAACTAAATGAGGTGCCTGTGCGCGACACAACTCAGGAACAATTCCGAATCGTTTGCGAGTTGCGTGATACACAGGCACCCTATGTCAGGCACCCTATGTCATCACCTATAAAAACCATCCGGCATTTTCAGATGAACAGGCGCTGCAGCATATCCTGTCACTCGCCGGAAGGTATTTGGATCATTTGAAGACAGCTGAATAAAAATCTGCACAGAAAAAAGCACCTTCTCCAAAAAGGTGCTGTTTGTTTCGTATTCGAATCAGTTGACCGCCAGTTCCTTCAAGCGGTTCTTCAGTATTTTTCCCACAGCGTTACGCGGCAGTTCATCCACGAACACTACCTCTTTCACCGCTTTATAGGACGCCAGCTTTTCTTTGCTGAAGCTGATTACGTCTTCTTCGGACAACTCTTCATTCGGGGCTTTCACAACAAACGCCCGCGGGACCTCTCCCCATCTTTCATTCAGCGCGCCCACAACTGCCACGTCTGCAATCGCCGGATGCTGGATCAAAGCCTGCTCCAATTCCGCCGAATAAATATTTTCTCCGCCGCTGATGATCATATCTTTCAAACGGTCCACAACATAGAGGAAACCGTTTTTATCAATATATCCGATATCACCCGATTGCAATTCGCCATCCACCACCGTACTTCTGTATGCCTCTTCATTTTTATAGTATCCAATGAATACTTGAGGGCCGCCGACAAGAATTTCTCCGAGTTCCCCATTCGGCAAGTTCTCTTTCGTTTCCGTATCCACGATTCTGACTGTCCCGTGCATGACCGGTTTGCCCATCGAATCAAATTTCCCGGGGTCCTGCGTCTCTCTCCAAAACGTGACTGCGCCCGCATACTCTGTAATGCCGTACACTTGCTGTACAGGTATCCCCATCTCCCTGAATCCTAAGATCAATGGAGCAGATACAGCAGATGAACCGCATGTAATGTTGCGCACGGACGAAATATCTGATTTGACTGCCGGATAGGTTTGCAGCAAGTAGGTCAGCATCGCAGGAACCGTCATCATCGTCGTGATTTTCTCTTTTTCAATCACTTTCCATGCCCCGATTGGATCAAAGTCTTCTATCAGCACCATCATGGCGCCTGTATGAATATTAGTGATTAACGGTGCTAATCCGCCGATGTGGAAAAATGGAGCCACCATCAGGAATCGGTCTGTCTCGCGCCAATCAATGGTGTGCGACAAACCAATAGAAGCAGCCAGCAGATTAGTATGCGAAAGCAAAGCCCCTTTTGGTTTGCCGGTAGTTCCTGAAGTGTACATGATGAGAATCGGCTCATCTCCTTCCGATAGATAATCCGGTTCCTCCTTTTTCTGCTGCCAGACATCTGTAAAGGAAGGGGTGGTCGTATCCGAAATATAATGAACAGCCGGAATTGTATTCTTCAAATCCTCTACGACTGGTTGAAAAGCTTTATCATGAACTACTAATTTGGCATCGCTGTGTGTGAGAATATACTCCAATTCTTCCTGTCCGAGACGCCAATTGACCATAACCGAGAGGACACCGATTTTTGCTGCACCGAAGAAAGCGGCAATCGCTTGTTCATTGTTTTTGCATAGGATAGCCATTTTATCGCCCGGCTGCAAGCCTTTATCCAATAAATAGCCGGCAAATGAATTCGCCCGTTCATTCATCTCTGAAAACGTCATCGCAAGGTCTCCATGCACAAAACCGACCTTGTCTCCCATCATGACTGACCTGTCTTTCAAAATACTTCCAATGTTCATCGCCATACGACATGCACCCCTTTATATTGTGTTGAGCAGTTCCTCTCTGACAATCGGCAGTTCTGTAAACGGTTCTGTTACGGCATACTGAAATGATAAAAACAACTCTTCCCACAGCAACTCCCAATTTCTTGCCGCATTTTTATTCGACGAATCAGGACGGCCGGTAAGTCCCGCAGTCATCAGCTCTTCAATCCGCCTGCTGTATTGTTCCACTTCGGGCAGAGACAGATGCGGGAACATTGCCTCCACTATCTTCTCA
Source organism: Sporosarcina sp. NCCP-2331 (assembly GCF_023707945.1). Lineage (NCBI taxonomy): Bacteria > Bacillati > Bacillota > Bacilli > Caryophanales > Caryophanaceae > Sporosarcina > Sporosarcina sp. NCCP-2331. Next base: position 21,444 of record NZ_BRCD01000038.1, on the reverse strand, counting down.
ACTGACAGCGTTTTTCGCACTTTTGCCAGATCCTTGTAGACTTGCGTTAACAGGACATTTCGCGGCCCTTCCCACAGCTCATTGACCATGCTGTCACGGAACAATCTCGGAATCGCCGAGAAATCTTCAATCGCCCCATGCCCGCCAAAGATCGATATCGCCAGCCGGAGCTGATCTGCCGCTTCCTTCGCTGAATAAATTTTCTGCAATAAAATCAGTTCCCGCAGTGCAAACTTCTGCAATTCATCATATTCATCTTGTTCGGAAAACATTTTGTACATATGAAAAGCTGTCGCTGTCATCCGCTTGGCTGCCCCTTCGAGCTCATCCAACTGAGCGGCGGCCATCGGGAATTCATCAATCTTCCGGTCAAACACCTGCCTGAAACGCCCATACAGTTTTGCCTCTCTGGCAGCACGCATGACGAATGAAGCACTGGAAAAACCGATATCCAATCGCGAACGTGTCAGTACGATGCCAACCGCCAAGGCAACGCCGCGGTTTTCAGGTCCGATACGATACGCAACGGCTCCATCATAGTCGATTTCCCCTGAAGGTAGCTCGGTTGTCCCTAATTTCCATTTCAACCGGTTGATGCGATAGCCATTCCGCTTTTCATTCGGCTGATCGCCGGGAAGATAGGAAGGGACCACGAATACCGCTACATGATCCGTCCCCTCTATTCTTGCCGTCACGACAGAGTAATCTGCATGCACTGCGGAACAAAAGAACTTGTTGCCGTACAATCGGTAATTTGATCCGTCGGGAACAGCCTGCAGGATATTGGCCGGGATATTCGAGCCCCCCTGAATTTCAGACATGAACTGCGCTCCGACTGCAAACTTCCCGTCGATACCCTCTTTTGCATGCTTATGAATGGCCCTGACCTCGTCAGGCACTTCGTCATAAAACTGCTCAATCAATGCAATAAGTCCATCCGTACAGGCAATGGGACAGGTGATTCCCGCTTCGCCATTCCCATGCAATAAATATCTTTTCACTATGCCTTCATAAGGCAGCTGTGCAGAAGAGAATAATCCCTCTCCAAATACATCCTCACTCAGCCGCACTGCTTCCGCCGGCCGTACAATCCGATCAATACGGTGATTATATGCATCATATTGACGCAGCTTCGGATGATTCTCCGGTCTGGCAATCTCATTGGTCACTTTCCGCCACGAAGTCGATAATTTCTCAGAAAACGGCTCCAGCCGGCCGAGCTGCTGCTCCCATTGATTTCCCGAAAGATTGGACAGCACATTCAACAAAAATGGATTATCCAAATCATTGAGCCGATCCCTACCCTCAAGAAATGTATCGAACGTATACTGTTTCTTACTTTTCAAACTAGACATGAAATCACTCCCCATTACAGAATATTCTATCATCTATTATTTAAAAGTAAACATTGTTTACTTAAATATTTTTATTTCTTTTCTTAACTTAAACGCATCAAAATTTAGAATCCAAAAGAGCATCGTAAGCAGACTGATGCCTGCTTGCGATGCTCTATTGAGTAAATCTTTTAATGTATGTCTGTGCGCAAAAGGTATTCAGAATAGCGTATAAATTGTGTGGTGCACAGACACTGCAAAATGAATCTAAATCTAAGACTTGGCATCAACATGGTTTGTCAATGTTGTGCACGTGAAGAGATTTGCTATTCTGACCACTTATCTTCTTATAAATATTCCCGTACCTCGTTCAGACTTTCAAAACCGTCATCGCTCATAATTTTCAGCACGATTGCTTTGAGGACAGGGATATCTAATTCTTGAATCCCAGCGCTAATATCACGCGGCACTTTTTAAAATTTAGCAATCAAACCCTGATCAACCATTTCGATTAAACTTGCCCGCATGCCTATTTCTAAGCCTTTTTCCATGCCTTCTTCTCTCCACATATCAGCTAACGTCATCGCGATTTCGCTCCCTTCCTGATAGGTTGTTTCCACTTCTTTTAAAAGTTCCTCTACGTCTTTTTTGGTCAAACTTTTTGCAGCACTTGCTATATACCGAATCATCGTTTCAAAGTATTCTATTCCTGTCTGACGGTCTTCTAACTCATTCAAATAATTAACAGAACGATAAAAAGATTGTAATATTTTTTCATTATCCAACGTGAAAATATCACGTAAAAGAGTTAAACCAATTCGGGTTTGCACTGCACCTTTCATTTCTCCATCCGAGTAACCTGAAATATCGTATAGTAAGTAATCGAAATCCGGAACATGCATTTTTATTTCGGATTTCTCAGCTTCACGTACTTATCCACCTTTCAATGAAATGCTCTTCTATATAGTATACAATTTCGAATAGACGAACTCCAATTAGATAGGCGTTTTCGTTCAATACTGGATCGTTTCTAAATTGCGCGGTAACCATGTACCTTTCCTTAGAATAGTGTCTAAATTGTGTGGCGCACAGGCACCGCAGAATGAGCCAGGCCGGTTGTTTGGAGCCATCACGAAATGAGGTTGTTAAAAATGTTTTATGCTATTATTATTTTTCTTTTAGCCGGTGTTGCTGAAATTGGCGGGGGCTATCTGATCTGGCAGTGGCTGCGGGAGGGTAAATCTGCTGTTTGGGGACTCTTCGGAGGGATTACATTAGTATTATATGGCGTGGTCATTACATTCCAGACATTCCCCTCTTTTGGCAGGGTTTACGCGGCGTACGGAGGAGTTTTTGTCTTTCTGTCTGTGCTGTGGGGATGGGGCATTGATAAAAAGACACCTGATTTGTATGATTTGATAGGAGCAGGAATCTGCTTGCTCGGTGTTTCCGTGATTTTGTTTGCACCCCGTCAATGACAGTATGATTTCTTCGCAAATACCGCCATTTGGTTGAAATTATGAATCTATTTACTAGCCCATTCCGTCTTAATTGATAAGAATATTAGTGTGAATGGTGGCGTAATTATGTGGTTACTATTAGGACTTATTGCCATAACAGCAACTTGTATAAATCTTTATATGTATGGTTCAGGCAAAGATTATAAATTGGCGATGGCAATGGGATTATCATTTACCGCACTAACAGTTGTTGCAGATTACCGTATGGTGTCCGATTGGGTGAAGGCGGAAGATTGGGCTGCGCTATCAGATGTGGTGCCTACGATGGCAGCAGCGTTGTGGATATTGACGATTATATCGATTTTATTAAATATCACTCCTGTACTTTTAGAGCGAAAAAATAAAAAATGAATACTTAATTAATAAGTTCAGAAGGAATATAGCCAATAAGAAACGCTCGTCTAAGCGCTTCTTATTGGCTATTCCTATTATTCAACTTGTATCGGAACATGCACATAATCAAATTGTTAATTAAAACTCCTGCTTCCACAGCGGCAAAAACCATTTAACACCCCGCCGGTTGACGGGAAGTATCTTCATGTCAGCGATCAGATGGCTGATGTAGCCGGCAAGCCCCGCAGCGACCAGGCCGTCGATGGGCCACTGCGCGTCCAGCTGCTTCAGTATGAACGCGTAGAAAACGACGCCGATAACGGAGTGCGTGTACGACCGGTGCGGCAGGAATGACGCGAATATGATATAGCTGCCGGCAAGCAGGATGCCGGTGGACTGGCCGAGGACGAAGCCCAGCAGCATGACGAGTATACCGGTAATCGTGAGCATCCGCCGCTGTGTGATGAGACGCGAAACGATGAGCAGCAGGAGTCCGATGCTGCCGTACAGATAAATATCGCGGTCGAGCCCCTCTGTCACCGCCCGGTAGCCGAGTGTCGCGAGGATGACGATACCCGCGGACTCCATCAGCCATTTGCTCACTTTTTTGCTGAGTGTAATCCGGTTGCTTGCCAGCCCGTTCGTGTCGAGATCGGGAACAACACCCGAGATCCCGCCGACTGCTGCGCCAATCAATGCAGTGCTGATGTCAGGCTGTGCGGCGTAACCCGCGACAGCGCCGGCAGCCGTGCCGATAAGTAGATGTGAAGTGCCTTTCATATGTAAACCTCTCTGGCTGTATAGTGTACGGCCGAATAAAGAACGTATATTCGCCCCGCCTGTTTCAGTATAAACGATTGCCGTATGGAATGGGAAATATAAATTCATCGTGCCTGTGTGCGACACAACTCGAAAACTATTCTGAATATTTTTCAAATTGTGTGACGCACAGGCACAGTTTCAATCCGAGTATCCTTTTCCGGCCCACTGTCTATATAGAGGGAAAAGGAGTGACGATATGCTACATTATTTGGAAGGCCATACCGAATTCAACAACAGGGAAGAAATGGAGTTTGCAGTCAGGGAACACGTCAGAAGAAATTGGCAGAGGCTGAACAGGATGGACCGGGAAGTTTTCGAATTAATCCGGTTGAACTCCGGGTCGTATATGGCGGCACATTTGACACAAAGGGAAATGGAGGAAGAACTCGGCGTATCGAATTCCACGGTCCGGCGGGTGATGCGGAAGCTGATCGAACTCGGAATGATTCGGCGGATTCCGTTCACTGAACCCGAGACGCAGGGGCCGGGCGCGAATATTTATGTGATTTTGCCGGTTTGAATGAAATGTAGAATCAAACAAAAAAACGAGCTGAAAGGAAGCTATATCCTGCCGGCTCATTTTTTCACCTTACCATACCAACTCCTCAAACAATTCACCCATAAGCCTGCCGTCAATCATCCCCTGCTCAAAAAGCTGCTCATGGCCGCTGAATTCCTGACTGTAAGAATCCTTCGATCTGGTCAGGTAGGATTTTCCCGGCGTGTGGCTGATCCAATATTCTTCACCCTGATAATAAAAGTTCAGTTCTTCTCCTATCGAAATCAACTCCCGGAACTCTTCGTATTCATTCGCTGTCATGATTTTTCGCTTCTTTCTATTCAAATTATTTTTCTTATTATAGCATCTATTCTCCTGTAAAGTTTCTTCTCATTCATTAAAAACTTCAATTTTCAGATAATTATACGAAATCGCTTGAACGTACGTTCTGATTATAGTACAATGAAACTAAGTAGTCAGTAAATTATGAAAGGAGCGGGAGGACATCGTCATCATGCATGTTAAGGAACAACCTGCAATATATGCCGTTGACCAAGATGGATTGTGGAAGAAAGTAATTGGAGATTTATTTGAAGACTTTCTGCTGTTTTTCAATCCTGACCTGCATGCACATATTGATTTTACAAAACCGCCTGACTTTCTTCAGCAAGAGCTTTTTCAGTTAGTCAACGATAGGAAAAAAGGTCGCGGAGTCGCCGATCAGATTGTAAAAGTGCAAATGAAAGAAGGTTCAGAGCAGTGGGTTCTTATCCATGTAGAAGTTCAGGGTGCCGACCAGGAAGATTTTTCAGCCCGTATGTTCCAGTATTTTTATCGCATTTATGACCGTTACCGCGAAAAGATCTTCGCCCTTGCCATTATGACAGCTCCACACGAAAGCAAAGCACCTGCTGATTTCCACTATCAATTTTTTGGAACGACGCTTCAATACGCGTATACTACTCGTAAACTCCTGGATTATTCCGAAGAGGAACTTGAGAAATCCGACAAGTTGTTCAGTAAAGTCGTGATGGCTGCAAAGTACCTTCATTTGACAAAAGACCAGGAGCAGCAGCGCTACCAATTCAAAATGAAATTGATGCGGGACATCGTCCGAAATGAGAAATATCCGCGCACTGCGGTCCAGGCTGTATTCCATTTCATTGATTACTTGTTGAAATTGCCAAAGGACTTAGAACTAAAACTGGCGCAAACTATGTATCCTATCTTAGGAGAGGAGGAACAGCTCATGGAACTCTATAATAAGGAAAATGCCTCCCCCACCATCTCGAATGCTTTTCACATGGAACGAGTGGAAGGCAGATTGGAAGGACGGTTGGAAGGCGAGAAGAAAGCACGTTTTCATGTTGTACAGAACATGCTGAAGAAGGATTGGTCCATTGAAGATATAGCCGATGTAACAGGGCTTTCTGAAGAAGATATATTGGCAATCCGTGATGAAATGGTTCAGTAAATTAGGTGCCTATGTGTAACACGACTTTTTCACAACTCCGAATAGTGATCAAATCGTGTGACACACAGGTGCGTTTTAAATCTTCCGTTGCACTTCCACTCTGTGCACCACTATCCACAAGCCCATCAAAAAATCCCTCCTCCGATAGTCGGCGAAAGGATTTGTGGTTTCAAGGTTTTAGAATCACTTTGATGCATTCATCTTCATGCTCATAGAAAGTATCATAGGCTTTTGAAGCTTCTTCAAGCGGCAGGACGTGGGTGATGATATCGGTCGGGTCGATTTCACCGTTCGTGATTTTGTCGAACAGCGTCGGCATATAGTGCACGACCGGTGCCTGCCCCATTCGCAGATTGATGTTGCGTTCAAAGAGGAAACCGAGCGGGAACATATTGTAAAGCGATCCATATACGCCCGTCAGCTGAATCGTGCCGAATTTCCGGACGGAGTGGTAGGCGATGTCGATGGCACTCAGTGTTCCGCCCTGCACTTTCAATTTCTGGCCGACTTTTTCGAGAACATTCTTTTTCCCGTCCATGCCGACACAGTCAATGACAACATCCGCACCGCCGCTTGTCAGTTCTTTCATTTGCTGTCCAATTTCATCTACTTCGTCGAAATTAAATATTTCCACATTATTCGTCTTCTTCGCATGCTGCAGCCGATACGGCACATGATCGATTGCGATAACCCGTTCCGCGCCTTTCATCCAGGCAAATTTTTGCGTCAATAATCCGACAGGTCCCGAGCCGAGGACGATAACTGTGTCTCCTTTTTTCACGCCGGCATGCTCGACACTCCAGTAAGCCGTCGGAAGAATATCAGAGAGAAACAGCAAAGATTCATCCGGCAGTTCACAGCTTTCCGGAATGACGAACGGAATGAAATTTCCATACGGCACACGCAGATACTCAGCCTGGCCGCCCGGATAATTACCGTAGCGCTCCGTGAAACCGAAGTAGCCGCCCGTATCCACTTCAGGATTCGGATTCGAGTTGTCGCACTGACTTTCCAGCTCATGCTGACAGAAGAAACATTCGCCGCATGAAATATTGAAAGGGATAATGACGCGGTCACCCTTCTTCACTTTCGTCACTTCGGGTCCGGTTTCTATGACAATACCCATTGGTTCATGCCCGATCACGTAGTCTTTATGCGCCGGCAAAGCCCCCGTGTAAATATGCAAATCTGATCCACAAATGGCTGTAGAAGTAATTTTGACAACAATATCATCTGGCTTTTCGATATGCGGCGCATCCACCTTTTTCACTTGGATGTCCTTGGCGCCCTGAAAAGTAACTGCCTTCATCTATGCATTCCTCCTTTTCCCTAATCTACCCGATATTTCAATGTTTATTCTCTAGAAAACTAGTTATTTTGCTAATAAATTGCAATTCAGCACGAGCAGTAATTCTCTGAAATCGAGATGCGCCAGGTAAAATAATTCCTTTCGCTTTCTGTTTAACCTCTTCCCCTTTCGGAAATAATAAGTCTGAAAATCTAGAAGGCGGTGACTGGCTGATGTCAAAAAATCATGGAATAAATTGGGCGAATCGCAGGAAATTCCAAACAAAAAACTTATGGGCGGGAATTTTATTCGGCCTGGGGTTTGTGGCGTTCCTGGATGAGACAGTGTTTCATCAGCTGCTGCATTGGCATAAGTTCTATGATAAGTCGACGGTGGCGATTGGGCTGGTGTCGGACGGGCTATTTCATGCGTTCAGCTGGTTTGCGACGGTGGGCGGGCTGTATCTGGTGGCGGATCTGCGCCGGCGGGATGCGCTGTGGCATAAGATGTTCTGGGGCGGCAAGCTGGTCGGAGGCGGGGCGTTCCAATTGTATGACGGAACGATACAGCATAAGGTGCTGCGTATCCATCAAATCCGCTATGACGTGGATATTGTTCCGTACGATGTCATATGGAACGGATCGGCGATTATTATGATTGCAGCAGGTCTTCTGCTGATACGTTCGGCGGGACAGGATTCGCGGGGTGCAGGGCAGGTGAAACCTCATGCTGCATGATTCGTTTTTCATTGTGACGGACTGGCTGTTCGGGGTTTCTGCACTGCTGGCGATTGGGCTGTATCTCGTTGGCGTCTATCTTTCCGATCGACAGGAACGTCTGCGCAATTGGTCTCGGCTGCGCATCGTTTCCTGGGTATCCGGCGCGGTTCTTTCAGCGAGTGCACTGGTCGGTCCGCTCGCTGTGCTGTCGCATGAGAATTTCACTTGGCATATGGCGGGGCATCTGCTCGTCGGAATGCTAGGCCCGCTTTTATTGGCTCTCGGGGCACCGGTGACGCTTTTGCTTCGGACGCTTCCTGTTCGGCAGGCACGGCGCGTAAGCCGTTTGCTGAGAAGCAGGCTTGCAGGTTTCTATATTCACCCGGTCACCGCTGCTGTGCTGAATATCGGCGGACTCTGGCTGCTGTATACGACAGGATTATTTGCGGCGATGCACCAGCATTTATGGCTGCATATACTCGTACATGTCCATATATTCGCGGCAGGCTATTTGTTTACGGTGTCCATGCTGTATATTGATCCGATATCGCGACGATTCAGCTATGGCTATCGCACGGTCGTTTTCATCTTGGCGCTTGCGGGGCATGGAATTCTTTCGAAATTTCTCTATGCCTATCCGCCTCATGGGGTCCCTGTTGAGGAAGCCCGTGCAGGAGCGATGTTGATGTATTATGGCGGAGATGCGGTGGATCTGGTGATTATCGTATTGTTGTTCAGGAGTTGGTATCTGTCCTCCGGTTCGCGCCGGTCAGCAATTTCGCCCGGCGTGCCTGTGCGTGAAATGACTTAGAGGCAACTTGATTGTCTCTGGGTCTGGTCACACACCTCATTTCTCTTCGTCACTTTGATATTCCAGAATATCTCCGGGTTGGCATTCCAATACCTTACAAATCGCCTCTAATGTTGATAATCGAATTGCTTTCGCCTTCCCATTTTTCAATATGGAGATGTTGGCCATCGTAATTCCAACCCTCTCCGAAAGTTCCGTAACACTCATTTTCCGTTTCGCCAGCATTACGTCAATATTGATTATAATTGCCATCTAAATCACCTCAGACTGTTAAATCATTTTCAGATTTTATATCTATTGCCTCTTTTAATAGCTTTTGAAGAACTGCAGCAAAGACGGAAACTACCATTGAAGCAAAAATAATGATTAATCCGATCAGGACGACACCCGGCGCGTCATCTTTATCCCCCAAGAGAAAAAAGAACGGCATGCCGATTACATACAAGATACTGATGGAGACCGCACAGTACTTTATGTTCTTTAAAGCTCTTACAGAAATACTTGAAAACGCTTCGTTTCTATCAATATAACGTAAGAGCCGAAATGCCTGATACAATGCAGCAACGTATGGTATCGCTGATATATACATTATAATTACAATAGGATATAGCATATTGGCATACTCCGGATTTGCGGGATTTTTAATTAACCAAGGCAAACCCATTAGGCAAAAAGTTAGAACTGGAATTCCAATTAGAAAAACAGCGATTTTTAAAATCAGTGTGGTTCCACGTTTCATAAAAGCCCCTCTTTCATTTGTTATTGATTTTATTGTAGCAACATATTTATCGAATATCAATAAATAATTATTGATTTAAAATTCCTTATTATCGTTATCTATTCAATTATCCAGAAGCCATTCCTACTGGCATTGTGTTAAAAACGTGAAAGAATAAGTATATATTTTTGTTACAATGTCTATTTGAATGTAAATTAAAAAGGGAACAGGTTGATAAAGACTAACCCGTTCCTTTTTTTATTATCTATTTATTGACTAATTTTCAATGCCTTTTCGTTCGATAAAATGCTGACGCTAAAACCCGGGATGCAGTGAATAGTGTGCACCACGCAACACGTGAAGTGGTCTCTCAATAAAATACCGAACCGCCGGCATCCATATAATATGCGGTGCCATTCTCCGCATCAATCATACGCACATGGCCATTCGTCTTGGGGAACGATGGGTAATATGTCAGACGGTAGAACACCTGCCCGTCTTCATCGAACTCCATCGACATCGACAGTTCCATCTTCAACTGCTGCATCAGCTGCCCTGCCGCTTCCTGTTTCGTCAGCACGGGAACAGTCAGCGTGTCTGCCGGAGGGATTTCTAACGCAGATTCCATGGATGCGGAGACAATTCGACCGGAGTACAAGCCGACTGAGACGTGCATCGTCAGGCCTTCGACCGGCACGCCGTTCACATGATACTGGAAATAAAATTCCTTCGACTCCTCTTCTTCCGCTTCATCCGGTCCGTCGACCCATTCGTCATCTTCAGCCATACATTCTTCCCCGTCTTCCAAATTATCAAGCTCATCCGTTAGTTCCTCGACAAAATCTACCAGCTCATCCCACTCTTCATCCTCTTCCAGCTTCTCCATCAGGAAATGCTTCTGCGCTTCAGTAAACAGCTCAAATAAATAATCGAATGCACGCAACATAAGTGTTTCCTCGCCGAGCGCGTCATTATCTCCTGTCCACTCTTCTCCGTTATAGACGAATACTGGACGGTCCCCGCTGTCGTAATGAATCGTGATCATAAATGATGCGTATGCTTCCCTGAAGTCGATTTCATCCGGTTTCTCCAATGAAAGATGCTGCCACTTTTCAATTCGGAGACCGTCGTCCGAATGTTCGCCAAGCTTTACATGCTCATCCGTAATCCCGATCATCCCATGAAGCGGAGTATTCACCGGCGCAACGTGTGCGGGAAGCGTCTCATATTCCCTGCCTTCCGCCACACTGTCAGGTTCACTGCCGTCAGCCGGAATATCGACCGCCGCCTCTTTCAGCGACCAGACGAGACGGAAAGTATTATCCCCATTGTGGAATATCTCCGTGTCGGTTTTGCGAATCTCGAGGTCAAAATCAGTACGTGCGGCATAGATTTCTTTCGCCTCTTCCTCCGGTATGATGTGTTCCGGGTAACGGATATCGGCGGGCCCTTCACTGAAACTAAACTGCACGACCTTGCCGTCAGAGGTAATCGTCAGGGAAAATCCAATGCCCGGCAGAACGAGTCCGTACCGCTCATCCCGGATGCCATACTCCACCAGATAGAGCTCATCCAGATCGATCACCGACTGCAGCCGGTACGTCTTCAGCCCGTCCGGATGAAATTCGCGTATAAACGCCTCCGCAACGGACGTCATATCCTCCACTTTCAACTTACCCGCGTCGAAATCGTCCGGATCGATATATTCAAAGCTCATCAGGCGGTCCTGCGAATCGACCGTGCAGACTGCAAACGGTTCATCCGCCCCTTCTTCTGTTATGCAGAACGATTTCCCGTTCATAAAGAAATCAAATTCAGACGAAGTGAATCCGACTTTCATCTGCAGCCAATCCGCCACTTGGTTTAAAGTCTGTTGCATTTGCTTACCCCTCTCTATTAGATGGTGCCTGTGCGCGAAACAATTTGGACACGATTCTGAATTGTTTCCAAGTTGTGTCGTACACAGGCACCGAATCAAAAATACGAAATCGATTACACAAACAATTCCTTCTCGCGCCACTTCCCGAAGCGGAAATACAGAAACGCGATAAAACTGCTGACTAGGAAACTTATGCCTACACCGATTCCGATGCCCATATCTCCAAAGACCCTGGAGAACAAGGCGGCCAGCGGATAGCGAAGCACCCAGAAGGAAATGATATTGAGAGCCAGCACCTGATACATCGCGCCTGAAGCTCTGACAATCCCATTCAGAACAAAGTTAATACCGAGGAACGGATAGCATAAAGCGACAATTTGCAGGTATCTAGTCCCAAATGCTACCGATGCTTCCTCCCGAATGAACAGCCGTACTCCGTATTGCGCGAAGACAACGACAATGATTCCAATCAGGAATGTGACGGCGAAACTATACAGGACCCCGTATTTGGCAAGCTGCTTGACGCGGGACCAATTCTTCACGCCGATATTCTGTCCCGCCATGCTGCTGATCGCTGTGCCGAGCGCTTGTGCAGGCAGTAACACCAGACTGTCGAGACGCTGGGCCGCACCGTATCCGCCGACGACATCTTCTCCGAAAACCGTGACTACGCTCATGATAGCAGCGGCACCGGCGGAAATGACGGCCATCTGCAGGCCGGACGGGATGCCAATGTTTAAAATCAGTCCAATTTCCTTTTTTGCCGGCCATGCCGGGATGCTGAACGGCGCAAGTTTCCGGTATAGTACATGAAGAAGCCCATAAACAAATGCAGATCCCTGCGCTAGAATCGTTGCATAGGCAGCTCCTTCGATCCCAAAGCCGAATCCTGCGATGAACAACGGATCCAGCACAATATTCAGCGCAACGGCAATCATCACAAAACGGAGCGGTGTTTTACTGTCTCCGAGCGAACGCAGAACAGTGCTGATAAAGTTATAGCCAAATAGAAACAGCATTCCTATAAAGTTGATTTGCAAATAGGAATTTGCTGCAGCCATCATGCTTTCGGGTGTCCCTAATATGCGAAGTAAATGCTCTGCAGAGAGATAGCCTATGGTTCCTAGCACGAATGACATGATGGTCAGTATCACGACATACGCATTCAAATACCGTTTCATTCCCTGCTCATCCCCTCTGCCTTTTTGCTGGGACAGAATCGTCAGAGCTGAATTATTCAGTCCGATTACGAAGGATAGAACTGTAAATATAATAGTACTTGAAACAGCAACGGATCCAAGTGCACTTGCACCAAGTAAATTACCGACCCACAAACTGTCTGCGAATTGATAAGATGTCTGCAGCAAGTTGGTCAGCATAATCGGGCCCGAAAAGACAATCAGTTGTTTCCAAAGGTTCCCCTGCGTGAAATCATGCTGCTTCTGCATGTTCATTCACCCTTTCTTGATTGTGTGCCCATCTTATCACAGCCGGCGCACCTTTTAGTACGAATTCAGCAGGAGTATGCATTCGTAAAGCGATGTAACGTCTTCCTTAATTCCAAGAACGCAAAACAGATCACTTTTGGCAACGGGAGCCTTTTGTGATCTGCTTTGTGGCGCTTTTTTTACCAGTCATCGGATTTCACCAGAGGCCCTAGACCCGGCATAATGCGCTGTATAGTCATTTGCAGCCGAATTACTCGGGTAAGTTTAATTGCCAGGATATGCCGAACTTATCATTCAGCCATCCAAACTTTTTGCTGAACCCATAGTTGTTTATAGGCATAAGTGCAGTGCCATTTTGCATCAATTTCTCATAGAGGTTGTCGATTTCCTCCTCAGTATCACATGTGAGATAGATAGAAAAAGACGGGGTAAACGTAAACTCATGGACCACATGGCTGTCGATGCACATGAACTCCTGCCCCTTTAAAGATAATACAGCTTGTATCACTGTGCCTTCTCTGCCTGGTCCTTCAGATCCATATCGTGAAATACTTTTAATTTTCGAATCCTCGATGAGTGATGTGTAGTAATTCATAGCCTCTTCTGCTATACCGCCTTGAAACATCAAAAATGGCATGACATTTTTCATACGAATCCACCCTTTCTTTACAAACATATTATATTGTTCCTGTGTGCCACACAACTCGCAAAATATTCCGAATAGTTTCGGAGTTGTGTGGCGCACAGGCACCAAATCGATTCATAGCTTCTCCCGCTATTTCCCCTTGCCTTTCCGCTTATCATGCTCTCTCCGGACCTTTTTCCTCTTCTTAAGTTCCTGAATATACGCCCAGCCGACAAAAGCCGAAGCAGCGAGCAAGGCGATATACATGTACAACTCATAGAACATAAACGTTTGTTGGAAGACATCTGTAATGGAAGTGCCGCGCACGAATATATCATAGGGATCTGCGCTGCGGTATGCAATCGGCAGCATGCTCCCGATATCGTATTGATTATAGGTACTACTTGTTACGTCCCGCATAACTTCGATATTTTGTCCAGCCTGGTCTCTGAAGGACACAATCAGCTCATGGACCGAATCTTCGTGTCTGCGGTAAGAGATATCCTCTGACTTGTCTATAATCAGTGCTTCCGCCTCGGTTTTACCGAACGGCAGCAATTTCCGAATTAAGTTCAATACGAAGCGTCCCGAAATCAACAGAAAAACCAGTACCGCAGCTCCGGCAATCCCCCAGCCAGTCCTTTTTCTACCACCATTCTTCCTTCGCTTGCGGTTTTGTTTCTGTTTCACCTGTCGCTTGGGAGATTTCTTTTTCCCTGGACGCCTTGTTTCAAGTACCGAAAAAATGAGTGCAATGAAGCAACACAATGTGAGGAATCCGAGTAAGAAAAAAACGATCAGATAAAAAAAGCTATCTGCCAAGATATCGCGCAACGAGGAAAAGCTGGATGAGCCAGTGGAATAGCCATTGAAAGTATCACCAATTTCGATGTTCTCCATCTGACTTTTCGAGACGCGGTTGAGACTGCGCGTCCCCTCGCCATCCTCTATTTCCGTCCAAACATAATAGGCAGGAGAAGTAAACAAGCCCTTCGCTGCAGTTTTTTCAACAATAAATGCGTTCGATGGCTCTGCTGATAACAGATCGTACTCTTCTATATAGGAGTCTGCCAGTGCCCATGTCAGCAGACCGAGCAACAATGTAATAGCCGCCATCCCCACAATTTCTTTTACAGTTTCCATTTTCCACACCCTCCAAACCATGCTTGACAACACTTTATCGGAAACAGCAGCTGATTAACAGGTACCTAGATAGCCAGATTTAAAAATAAAAACGGTGCCTGTGCGCGACACAATTCATAAACAATTCCGAACTATTTCGAATTAGGGGTGACCTTTTCCATTTTATTTACCTGGGCGTGTTTATATTATACGGCATGTTGGTATCTATAGATAAAAGAGCAAGCGGTAATTTGGTTATAATTCTGTCAATCTACAGAAGTTAAGATGATTTGAGCTGAAAGGCGCACTAGTTTCATAGGGTATGCCTGGCACTATCCTGTTCTTCTGCTGTGTGATGACTTTAGTATAAATGAATCACCTCATTCCTGTTTAATAATCTACATAATTTTACGAGAACTTCTGGCAGCAAGGTTTTATAAGACATTCATTTTAACAGGACTATAGACTTCTCAAATAATTATCAATAATACCCTAGTATAAATGGTCCATTTAATACAATCTTGATGTTTGACCATGCAAAATCACTTTGTTACCATGAAATAATTCTTTTATTTACCAGGCATTTACTAATGACCTGACTATGAGGAGGAGAAAAATTGGCAGATACTAAAAAAGGGCTTTCCCGGCGTGATTTCCTGAAAACAAGCGGAATTGCGGCCGGTACACTGGTCGGCGGCGGGCTGATCGGCGGCTTGGTAGGCTACAATGTCAAGAAGAGCGATTCCGGTACGGCTGTTGCACCTGAACCCGGCCATTCAGATGCCGACATCAATCGTGGGCTGATGTTTTTTCAGAAACGACATGATTTCGATGTATTGTCCCAGGCCGTTGAACGCATTTTCCCGGAAGATGAACTGGGACCAGGCGCGATTGGGTTAGGCGTGCCTTATTTTATTGATAACCAGCTGGCAGGCAATTATGGCAGCAACGCAAAAGAGTATATGCAGGAGCCTTTTTTCGAAGGCGGTCCGACGCAGGGCTACCAGACGCGCCTGCCGAGATCCGAGGTCTTCCTTGCGGGGATAGCTGCCATGGATCAGGAAGCGAATAAACGCTTTGAAAAAAGTTTTATTGATATCGAAGGACAGCAGATGGATGAAATATTGACCGATTTGCAGAAAGACAAAATTGAGATGCAAGGTGTATCTTCTTCGTTTTTCTTCAAATTGCTGCGCGGCGCAACGCTTGAAGGCGCCTATTCCGATCCTCTCTACAACGGGAACGTGAATATGGAAGGTTGGAGGATGAAAGGATTTCCCGGCCATCAAATGTCTTATATCAATGTGATTGAAGAGGAGAAATTCCAGAAAATCGAACCGAAATCTCTAAGTAGCATGCAGCATTAATAAAGGGGGAAGAACATTGGCAAAAACTTTAGATAAAGTAGACGTAGTAACAGTCGGCGTCGGCTGGACAGGCGGCATCATCGCGGCCGAATGTGCCAAAGCCGGTTTGAAAGTCCGCGGGCTGGAGCGCGGAAAAAACCGCGGAACGGAAGACTTTTCGATGGTTCATGACGAATATCGTTATGCATTCCGCTATGAGCTGATGCAGGACCTCTCGAAAGAAACCATCACGTTCCGCAACAATGCGAAGCAGCGGGCATTGCCAATGCGGCAGCTGGGTTCCTTTTTACTCGGCGAAGGTTTGGGCGGAGCAGGCACTCACTGGAACGGGATGACCTATCGTTTCCTGCCCTACGATTTCCAGATCCGTTCAGAAACTGAAAAGAAATATGGCAAGAGCAAAATCGGTTCTGATTATTTACTTCAGGACTGGGGTATTACATATGACGAGCTGGAACCTTATTATGATAAATTCGAAAAGACAATAGGGCTCTCCGGAGAAGATACGAATCCTTTCTGGGGAAAGAGATCTTCAGATTTCCCGACACCTGCCATGAAAAGAACACCTTTGCTCAAAAAGTTCGAAAAGGCAACGACCGATCTTGGATATCATCCATATATGGTCCCTTCGGCCAACCTTTCAGAACCGTATCAAAATCCGGATGGCGCAAGCATCAACGGCTGCCAATACTGTGGATTTTGTGAACGGTTCGGCTGTGAATATGGAGCAAAATCATCACCTGAAGTAACAGTTGTCCCGACAGCCAAGAAGACCGGTAATTACGACATCACCTTCCATGCAAATGTTGTGGAAGTCTTGAAACAGGGTGACAAGACGACAGGTGTGCGCTATGTCGATACATTGACAGGCGCTGAATACATCCAGCCGGCAGATGTGGTCGTGCTGACAAGCTATATGATGAACAATGCGAAATTGCTGATGGTCTCCGATATTGGAGAACAGTACAACCCGGAAACCGGCAAAGGAACACTCGGCAAGAACTATTGCTATCAGATCGAGCCGGGGGCTACAGGCTTTTTCGATGAACAAATGAACACATTCATGGGTGCAGGAGCTCTTGGAATGACGATTGATGATTTCAATGGCGACAACTTCGATCACAGCAATCTCGATTTCCTTCACGGCGCGAGCATTTCCTTCGTACAATCCGGAAGCCGGCCGATCGGAACGAATCCGATCCCATCCGACGTTCCGCTCTGGGGAGCCGAGTTCAAGAAAGCATCGGTCCATAACTTCACACGCGCACTGGATGTGTTCGGACAAGGCGCTTCCCTGCCGCATAAAAACAATTATCTGTCACTTGATCCGACGTATAAAGATAAGTATGGTGTCCCTCTCCTGCAAATGACGTATAACTTTACGGAACAGGACCGCAATTTGCATAAATTCATTACCCAGAAGACTGTGGACGTAATGGAGGCAATGGGCGCGAAGAAGACAGAGGGCGGCGGCATGCTGGAAGACTATGATATCGCTCCTTACCAATCGACACATAACACCGGCGGCACAACGATAGGGGATGATCCCAATACGAGTGTCGTGAATAATTACTTGCAGCACTGGGATATGGAAAATTTATTCGTCGTCGGCGCCGGAAACTTCAATCATAACAGTGGATATAACCCGACAGCGACGGTCGGGGCACTTGCTTACCGCGCAGCGGAAGGCATACAGAAATACCGTCAAAAAGGCGGATCACTCGTTTAAGAGAGGATGAATTTGGTATGAATCTAGCAGCTATTGGAGTACCGGGGCTAATTATAATTCTCGTCATTATCTTGATACTGTTCGGTCCGAGGAAATTACCCGAGGTCGGTTCTGCGGTCGGCAAAACGCTTGCGGAATTCAAAAAGTCAGCAAAAGATATCATGGATGACGATGATACTCAAATGCCTGCCAAGAAACTTTCGGATACCGAAAAAACGGATAGTAAATAAGTAGGTGACAAGATGGATCCGTACAATGATCATAACCGTAAGATTCTCAGTCCGCTGGATAAAATAGCCGAGGAAGAGGCCGTACCTTCCGATCATCCTGCGGAGACCCCTTCCTCTGTATCCGATGAAAGCCGTGACATACCGCCGATACAGGAGCCGAATCAAGACAACAGCGGTTCTCCGGCAAACGGACAGGCGCCTGAAGAACCGCCGTCCAATACCGATCCGGCTCTTATCGAACATTTGAATGATCTTCGGAAGCAGATCATTAAGAGCATTGCTGTTTTCCTGTTTTTCTTCATTACTGCGTTCAGCACGATCAATTTATGGTTCCCTTATATTACACGCGGACATACACTGACCGTGCTCAGTCCGCTGGAAGTCGTTTCATTCTATACGACGATTTCCGCGGCACTCGCTTTCGGGCTGTCCGTCCCTTTTCTCTGTCACTTCCTGTGGCAATTCGTCAAACCGGGACTGACGGAGAAAGAAGGACGTTTCCTCAGCCTGTATTCACCGGCCATTTTGATACTATTCATTGGCGGACTGGCTTTCGGCTATTACGTTGTCAATCCGCTGAGCTATAATTTCCTGATCAAGCTCGGGGAAATGAATTTTGAAATCATGATCACTGCGAAGGAGTATGCGCGTTTCCTGCTGCTGACCACGATGCCGATCGGTCTGCTGTTTGAACTCCCGATTGTCGCCCTGTTCCTTTCCGCTATCGGTATCCTGACCTCCGATACGATGAAGAAGGTCAGGAAATGGTCTTATGTAGTACTGGCAGTCGTCTCAGCGCTCATCACCCCGCCCGACTTCATCAGTCAGCTGATCATCTTAATCCCGATGCTCGCTCTGTATGAAGCAAGCATCTATCTCGTCACCCGGACGGAAAGACGGCTGGTTGCGGGGGATGCCGCATAATTTAGAATACCAATCAATTAAGAAACTGCGGAAGCAACAACTTACCGCAGTTTTTTTATTTGGCTGGAAAAACAATCGGGGATGGAGAAACTCTATACACCAGCACGGCTTATCAGGAACTGAAAAGCCAGACTAAACAGGCTGTAAAGGAATTGCTATAAAGAGGGATGTCAGATAACCTTTCAGATATACAAAAAGAGCGGCATCGTCATCAAACTCATGTTGCCGTTCTCGTATAGTGCAGAAAAAGTTCCGGTTGCGGCAGAGATTATAAAGGGCATCGCGACACAGGGTTTATTAATCACAAACCCAATTCTGCTTTAATTTCCTGCATGCGTTCAATCGGTAATCCTGTTATTTCGGCAACTTCTTCCACATTCATATGCTTTTCCAGCATCTTACGCGCCACTTGCGCCGTTGCTTTTTCCATTCCCTTTTCCATTCCTTTTTCTATCCCTTTTTCTATCCCTTTTTCTATTCCCTTTTCCATTCCTCTTTCCAGCGCTTGTTTCTCTGCAACTTCCAGCCTCCACTTCGCTTCGTTCACCGCAGCTTCCTGATCTAAAATTTGTTTCAGCCGAACTTCATATGCCTGCCGTTCTTTTGGATCCAAGCTGAGCTCATTCCAGCTCGTAAATGCGTCCTGCAAATGTTTGTCATTCACCGCAATCGCCTCCAGTTCCTTGAAAATATCCTCGTAAATATATGATTTCCGCTGATCCACAATACTGAGCAGCAAGAGCCAGCGGGCCAGCACGTCACTCCAGGGATCCAGCTTTTCTTCTTTCCACTGCTTCAGCAGCTTGGGTATCTCAATGAAATGTACTTCCATGACGTCTGTCAGCCGGAAACTTTCCTCATCTTCATGCAAATGATACGTTGTATGATAAGAAGTGGTCTCCTTCACCAAATGAAAGTTCAGAATATTGATCACGATAGCAGGCTTCAATTTCGTATATGCCATTCCTTTTTGACTTTGATTACTGTACAGCCTTGCCCAGTAATATAGACTGCGTTTGATCATATCGTATTGATTGGTGAATTGAATTTCGATATTGATCTGATGCTGGTCTTGCGTAGTCACCAGGATATCCAGGCGGGATTGCTTATCTTCTTCATGGTCTCCACCGATTTCCAAGTTATTGAATGTGACCTCTTTAATCACGTTTCGGCCGGTTCTTTTAAGAATGGCATTTAGAAAAACAATGGTAATCGCTTTGTTTTTTTCGCTTCCAAACAATTCTTTGAACGCAAAATCAATTTTCAGATCTACCAGTTTCGTTAAATAGATCCGTTTCATCGCTCGTCTGGTCATGCGTTTCCCCTCACACTGCTTATTCAGATAGTATATCATTTTTCCGATGATTTTTCTAACTAATCTGTCATCTACTGATTTGAGATTAGCATAAGACAGCAGCCGTAAATCGTCAAAACGGAAAAAATGAATTTTGTGAGCATAAAACAGTGTCACGATCAGATAACCAATCATCAAAATTGATTTTCACTATCGTTTTAGGAAGCAAAAGTTAATTATCCAACTTTATTGAAGTAAGACTTTTATTCGAAAAAAGCACCTGCAGACTGCCTCTACTATTTTCCAGCCCTTGCAAACAACTTCAGGGTATCTGCTCTCTGTGCATAATCCGGCTCGCTGATGTTCTCCAGTGGAGCGCCCATGACAATCGTGATATATTCATGGTCTCCTATCACCCCGAGCGTCGCCCAGCACTGCCCGGCTTCATAGGTCGTGCCCGATTTACCGCCGATAATTTCAAAACCGGTTTGATTCGCTTTATCCAATGAAGCAAGCACAGTAGACTGCAATAAAACCCCCTTTGGATGATCAGGAGTAGACGATGTCTGGAATGTCTCTTTTGTGAAAATGGCTCTGAAATTATTGTTATCGAGAGCATAGTCCAGCAGCCTGGCCATATCGGCGGCCGTTGTATATTGATTCGTGTGATGGAGACCCTCCGGATTGGCAAAACGGGTATTTTTCATTCCCAGTTCAGCTGCTTTGTCATTCATCATCTGAACAAAATTCCCGACGCTGCCCCCCACATGGATGGCGAGGGAATTCGCTGCTTCCCCACCGGAATTCAGGACAGTTCCATACAGCAGATCACGGTAGGTTACGGCTTCCCTGCCGTAAAAACCTGCCATGGATGCGTTCGCTGCGACCATTTTCCGATAGGTCTCCAGATCGACAGGAGCGGCGGCAGCCAGATCATCAATATGTTCCAGTGCGACAATTGTTGTCATGATCTTTGTCAGCGATGCCGGATAAGCCTTTGAATCCGCATTCTTTTCGTACACCGCTTCTTCAGTTCCTCTATCCGTCATGTATATATATTGGCTTGTATATTCATCTTTATCGGCAAAATGAATAAGTTCCTTAAAATTAAAGTTTATTTTGCCTTCTGCCTGGAGGAAGAAAAATAATACAACGACCATTACAACTGCAAACTTCAAAAAACGCCATAACCATCTCATACTTGATCTACCTTCCCTTGCTGCTTTCACTTCTTATCTAATTATAGAATAAATGAATGAAGAAATGACCGGGATATCTATGAAGATTTTCTTAATTTATAATTCGGAG
>NZ_BRCD01000037.1:0-26828 GCF_023707945.1 Sporosarcina sp. NCCP-2331 | reverse complement strand
ATTGATTGTGAGTGATAAAACAAAGGGAGGAGAAGAGATTGAAACGGAAAAAAGTGATTATAGCCATTTCTTCTTTCCTCAGTTGGATAATTGGATCAGTTTTAATTCTTACATTTTTTACTGGCATCGAAAGAGCTATATATATTCTAATCCTTGGTGTAATGATCATCGTTTTACAAAGCATAGCTTCAAGAAGTTTGAAGAGTAACGAGAAATGGTATTAAGCTATCGGGCCATTTTCTGGAATAACACTCAATAGAGGAAATTGGATATACGCTAAAATACAGAGAAAATCGAAAAAATGTACTTAACCTAACTAGCTGTAGGGTTAAAGAAGAAAATTAATCTACAAAAAGGTTCTAATATAAGTTTTATTTAAATTGACAAATCGAACTTTATCGATTTATAATGTGTACATGGACAAGTTAAATATCTTTAAATCACTTTCAAATGAGGCTCGACTACAAATTTTAGAATGGCTTAAAGACCCTGCTGCTCATTTTGGATCACAAGATGGGATTGATTTGATAGAAGTTGGTGTGTGTGTTAGTCAAATAACAGAAAAGTTAAACATGACACAATCTACTGCTTCCCAATACCTATCAACGTTACAAAAAGCTGGTTTGATAAAGGCAACAAGAATTGGTAAATGGACATACTATAAAAGGGATGAGGAAGCCATAAAAAATCTTGGTTTATACATTCAAAAAGACCTGTAACAAAAACTAAATTCAGATAAGAATTTAGTTTTTGTTACTACCCTTTGTATCGACAATTTACGATATGTATATGTTTATTTTTTCAACGTATTGACAATTCTTAATATGTGAATTTGAAAAGTGTAGTTTAGGATAATTTCCTTGGTGAAAATAAAATTATATTTAAAGAGAGGATTTGAACACATGAAAGCATGGCAGAGACAAGGCGTTGGATTAGAAAACATAAAATTGGTGGATTTACCTACACCAGAACCTGGACCGAGACAAATTCTCGTTCGAGTAAAGGCTGTTTCACTTAACTATCGTGACAAAGCAATTGTTGATGGGGTTTATTTGCCTGAATTAATGACTCAACCATTTGTACCTGTATCCGATGCGTCTGGAGAAGTGGTTAAAGTAGGTTCTGAGGTTACAAAGTTTAAAAATGGTGATCGTGTAACTTCTCATATGTTTACTAAGTGGATTGATGGTACTCCAAATAAAGATGATGGTGCTAATGCTCTTGGAGGACCTATAAATGGCGGATTAGCAGAATACATGTTGCTTGATGAGGATGCGACTGTAAGGACACCAGCTAGCCTAACAGATGAGGAGGCTTCAACACTTCCAGTTGCTGCCCTTACTGTTTGGTTCTCATTAGTTGAATATGGAAAGATTAAAGCAGGAGATACAGTGCTTGTACTAGGAACTGGAGGAGTTTCAGTATACGCTGTTCAAATTGCTTCAGCACTAGGCGCAAGAGTAATTGTGACAAGTAGCAACAATGAAAAATTAAAGAGAGTAAAAGCCCTTGGTGCAAAAGAGGTTATAAACTATGCAGAGACTCCAGATTGGGAAAAAGAAGTATTAAAAATTACTGAAGGAAAAGGTGTCGAACATATTCTTGAAGTTGTCGGTGGACAAAGTATTAACCGATCAATCGATGCTCTTGCTCTTCAAGGTAATATTTATGTTATTGGTTTCTTGGATAGTATGATGGCAGATGTGAATCTATTCTCATTATTAGCAAAACAAGCTCACGTTCAGGGAATTAATGTAGGACATCGTAGAGCGTTTGACGAAATGATGAAAGCATTTGTTGAACTAAATATTAAACCAATTATTGATACTGTTTATTCATTTGATGAAGCCCTTGATGCTTATAAACACTTGTATAAAGGGGCATTTGGTAAGATTGTTATAAAAGTTTCTGAATAATTAAAAGTTAATATTGAGATACAAGAGCCTTTCAACAGTATGCTTGGGCTTTTGTTGTTTCTTCTAAGAAGGGTATGACATTAAAGGTAGCTTTTAAGGAATAAAATGTTATTCCACAATCGGGCGCTTTAATTGAACAATCCGTTGCCTTTACATGGCAGTTTTTTCTTGATGAGTGATTGAATTAAATATTTCCGAATTTAGCAGAATCTAAATCTGTCAGGATTATGAAAAGACTTTCTTTGATAACGTCATTTACCAAACAACCTAGCAAAAAAGCCTTCTTATAAGGAAAGACTTTTCATAAAAAAGTATGTATTAGAGATAAACAATCATCGGTAGTTTCTTGCGGTGCTTTGTCTTTCACTTGAAAATCGCGGGCTCTCCAGTCCAAACTTTTAACCTGATCTGTCAAAACAACTCCCGAAATAGCCAAGCCGGATGGCAAGGCTACTTCGAAAGGATAACCTTTGACTTGGTTCGTGATTGGACAGATGACTGCAAATCCTGTTACATCGTTAAAGGTTTGTGGCGATAGGACAATTCCAGGTCGATGACCAGCCTGTTCGTGTCCTGCTTGTGGTTTGAATTGAGCGTAAACTAAATCTCCTCGTTCAGGTACTGTCATTAAATTAATTCATTCCCTTCTGTTCCAAAATTAATTTCTGTATGACGATTTTCGGGTGTGATTTCCGCTAATAATTCTTCCAATACCGGAACTTTCTTTTTTGGAATTAATGAGATTTCTCGGTCATTCACTACATTTATTTCGATTTTGGAGCCTTGATGAATGGCCAATCTTTCAGCAAATGCACTAGGAATACGAACTGCCAAACTGTTTCCCCATTTTTGAACGGTAGTTTCAACTGTCATGGTTTTCACTCCTTTTTCATTATCTGATCCCATTATAACACCTCAATTCTATTGCGTATACACATAGTATATACATGAGGCGCAAAATTGATACTTGATATTGCAAAAAAACAAAAGGAGTTAAGTATCCTGTCCAGTATATTTACTAACACTTAAACAACGAAAAAGAAGTGAATATGGCAAATTTTCTAACATATTTAAAGAAACCCATTCGCAGATGGGTTTCTTTTTTGATGAAGGCGGGACGTGAGTAGGTGCTCTAAGTATGATACAATTTGCTAGAGAAACCAAAACAGGAAGTGGATGATGGGATGTCTACAAGCAAATACGCAGTTGTGGATCTGGAAACCACAGGTCATTCACCTTCTAAGGGCGACCGAATCATACAGATTGCAATTGTCTTTATTGAAAACAATCAAATTACCGATACATATATGCGTTACGTGCACCCCGGGCGTGCGATACCGCCATTCATTCACCACTTAACATCAATCGGTGACCAAGACGTAGCAGACGCACCTCCGTTTGAGGAAATTGCACTGGAAGTAGCGGACTTATTGGCGGGATGCGTATTTGTCGCGCACAATACAGACTTTGACGTGTCCTTTTTGCAAAAAGAACTCGTGCGCTGCGGCGTTTCAAAATGGCACGGCCAGAAAATTGATACAGTAGAGCTTGCGAAAATATTGTATCCGACGCTGCCGAGTTATCGCTTGCAGGATATTGCGGAAGCTCTCCAAATTTCACTCCAGCAGGCACACCGGGCGGATGACGATGCGGAAGCGACAGCCAGATTTTTATTGCAGGCGATAGCGAAGATTAATACGCTGCCTAAAGAAACGCTGAATCGTCTCCATGAGCGTTCATTTGCACTCAAATCTGATCTGTCTACGCTATTTTACGATGGACGGCGCGCGGCACAGGGCAGAGAAACAACCAGAGACTTTGCGTTGTTCCGGGGGATTCCATACCTGAGAATGAAAGAAACAGTCGAATACACCGCTGCATCAATGGATTTCCCATCCACTGATGAAGAAAAAGAACAGCTGCTGCAGATGATCAGTCCGAGGTTTCATGTCAGAAGAGGTCAGGCTGAACTGATGGATCTAACTTGGCGGGCTTTCGCTGAAAAGAAACAAGTGGCTGTTGAAATACCGACAGGAGTCGGAAAGACCATTGGCTATTTGATTCCAGCTGTACTGCAGGCATCGATTACGAGAAAGCCGGTAGTCATCAGCACGTACACGAATCATTTGGTAGATAAGTTAGCCGAAGAAGTAGAACAGCTGGAAAAAGCTTTACAACTGCCTATACCGACTACTGTCATCAAAGGAATGGCAAATTATATTTCATTGGGGAAATTTGAAGAATTATTGC
Organism: Sporosarcina sp. NCCP-2331; assembly: GCF_023707945.1. Taxonomy (NCBI): domain Bacteria; kingdom Bacillati; phylum Bacillota; class Bacilli; order Caryophanales; family Caryophanaceae; genus Sporosarcina; species Sporosarcina sp. NCCP-2331. The sequence goes on along the minus strand of NZ_BRCD01000037.1, from coordinate 22,662 downwards.
GGTTTACCGATGAAGTCTATGATGATTCCATGACGATCATGCAGCTGCTTGTCTGGCTGACAGAGACAAAGACAGGTGATGTCGATGAAGTTAATGTCTCAGGGGGCGGACAGCTGTTCATCGACAGAATTCGCAGACGCTCCGCTTATTTGAAGGAAGATGAACGGACTGCGGATTTTTATTCGCGGATTGTGGCGCGGAGCAAGCAGTCGATGATTGTCGTGACCAATCATTCGATGCTGATGAATGACAAAGAGCGAAACGATCCGTTGTTTCAGTCAATCGGCGGACTCATTGCGGATGAAGCGCATCAGCTGTATCAAGCGGCGATTCGCACACATGAGCAAGTCTTCTCCTACACAAATTGGAAATATGTCATGAGCCAGCTGAACTCATTCAGCAACGGGCAGCTGTTGTTTGATATACAGGAGATCTTATTGCGATTTCATTTCAATCACAAATACGCCACTGAAAAACTGCAACAATCGTATGAAGAATTTATTCTGGCTTTTGACGATTCGATGATTGTTTTAATGAACGCGAGTGCAAAACATGGGAATCAGCGTACAACACGTACAGTAGAGACGCTGCAGAAACAATTGCCGCAGCCAGACAGTTTTCGAACGGTCCTGCGAAAAATGAATAACTATATTTCGCAGGCGGAAAATTATATTTCTCCTTTAGAGAAAGTGCCAAATGAATTGACGTTCCATGAACAGGCCGAGGTAAATGAGTGGCTGTACTGGATCAATGAAATGAAAATCAAGGCGGGGGAATGGGTGGAGCTGTTCTTGGATGAATCACAGAGAAACACAACAGTCTGGATGGAGAAAGACAGCAGAAGTCTCCCGGGAAGTTTGCAGATCAAAAAAAGTCCGATCTATGCCGGTTCCGTTGTCCGTACCTTTTTGGACCGGCTGGAAGGCGAAGCAGGAGTCATTTGGACATCCGGCACGTTAACAGCAGGCAAGGACGAACGGTTTGTGCTAGACCAGCTCGGTGTTTCCGATACCGTTCCGCTTTATACGTTTGATGCACCGGAAAATTTTTATGCAGGCGCCCATACATTTATTGTGGAAGATATGCCTGACATACAGCAAGTGACGAATGAAGAGTATATTGCAGCGGTCGCGGATTCACTGATTCAGACGGCTGTTGCGATAGACGGACGTGTTTTTGCTTTATTCCTGTCACATGATATGCTGAAAAAAACATATGAAGAAATTCTCGACAGCGGTTCCCTGCAGGAAGATTATATGCTGATTGCACAAGGCGTCAGCTCAGGAAGCCGCCACAAATTGCTGAAGACATTCAAACAGCAGGAAAAAGCCATTTTATTCGGCACGACAAGCTTCTGGGAAGGAGTCGATGTGCCGAGCGACGAATTGTCGGCGGTCGTCATCGTCCGTCTCCCATTTACTTCGCCTGAAGAGCCGCTGTATAAAGCCCGCGCTGCCCTTTTGCAGGAGAATAAGAAAAATGCATTCACTCACCTGGGACTGCCGGAAGCGATACTCCGTTTCCGCCAAGGTTTCGGCAGACTAATCCGTTCATCAGACGAGAAAGGATTCTTTATCATCCTGGACCGCCGGATCGAAACAAAATCCTATGGCAGAAACTTCTTAGAAGCGCTGCCAAAATCTTTTGTAAAAAAAGTATCCTTAGAGACTCTGGTGAACGAGATAGAAAATTGCTATAATGATTCATGATAATAAAAGCGGAAAGCGCCGTTTAGTCTCGACAGGCACTGGAGGGTTTGTCGACAAAGGTGCGCCCTTTGGCACCTTTTCGTCAAATCTGAAGTGACCCGAGAGACTGGCGCTTGGAGCTGGATAAAATAAAAGCGGAAAGCGGCTGTCCAGAGGCGGCAGGCATAAGGCGAAGATGCGAAGCGGCGTTCTTGTGCCGCACAGCAGCTTTGACTTATGACCCGAGCCTCTAGCCGCTTGGAGCTGGATAGAATAAAAGCGGAAAGCGCCGTTTAGTCTCGACAGGCGTTGGAGGGCTTAAAAATAAAGGCGCACTTTGCCTTTATCTTTAAGTCCAAAACGACCCGAGAGACTGGCGCTTGGAGCTGGATAGAATAAAAGCGGAAAGCGTCGTTTAGTCTCGACAGGCACTGAATATCTAAATTAAGAAAAACCACGAAAAAGGTATTAAAAATTACGTATTAATCGATAGGAAGGGCTGCATATGCTCAATTGGATTAGGTTTTTATCCGTCTTTTTACTAACCCTTTTTGTCACGATTACGATCATTGTCTTCTATCAGGCGGAAAAACCATTTGCTTCTTCACGTGATGCAGCAATCGATCTTGCCCGTCAGGAAGGAAAGCTCCAAACGGTCGACCGCGCAGATGTATATCATGGCACTGCTTCATTGGTTTCAGTTTATGGAATAGATGAAGAAGGGAAAGACAAAATTTTGTTAGTGGATGAACAGGCAGGTAAAGTCATTCGCAGTGTTACACCCAAAAAAGGTATTACAAAGCAAGAAGCTGCAGACATCGTAAAAAAAGAGGACAAAGTCAAGAAGATTCTTCATTCATCACTTGGACAGGAAAAAGAGAACTTATTCTGGGAAGTGGCGTATATCGGGGAAGATGACAGCTTGAATTACGTTTATCTGAACTTTACGGATGGCGAGTGGCGGAAGCGGATTATGAATTTATAGATGAGACTGGAATCAGGATTAAAGGGGAGCGGACAATTTGAGAAAACAATTGGCATCTAGAGTAAAAACGTTAGCACCATCTACAACATTGGCGATTACAGCGAAAGCAAAAGAAATGAAAGAATCGGGCATCGATGTAGTCGGATTGGGAGCAGGCGAACCTGACTACAACACACCTGAAAACATTATAGGTGCAGCTTATCAATCGATGAAAGATGGCAAGACAAAATATACTCCATCCGGCGGACTTCCGGTATTAAAAGATGCGATAATTGGCAAATTGAAGAGAGATCAGGGATTGACGTATGAGCGTAAAGAAATACTGATCGGCGTAGGAGCGAAGCATGTGCTGTTCACGCTGTTCCAGGTACTTCTTGACAAAGACGATGAAATTATCATTCCGTCTCCGTACTGGGTCAGTTATCCCGAGCAAGTGAAATTAGCAGAAGGTGTTCCGGTATTCATCGAAGGAACAGCGGCGGAGCAATTCAAAGTAACAGCGGAACAAATCGGTCAAGCCGTGACGGAGAAGACCAAAGCGGTAATCATTAACTCACCGGGCAACCCGACAGGAATGATTTATACAAAAGAAGAATTACAGGCGATTGCAGATGTGTGCCGTGAAAAAGATATCTGGATCATTTCAGATGAAATTTACGAAAAGCTTGTTTATGACGGCAAAGAACATGTGTCAATCGCACAGCTGTCTGCTGACGCGAAAGAGCGCACGTTCATTATTAATGGCGTATCGAAGTCTCACTCGATGACTGGCTGGCGGATCGGCTATATTGCAGGAGATGCAGAAGTAGTCGGCGCTATGACGAATTTAGCAAGTCACTCTACATCCAATCCTGCCACAACGTCACAATATGCAGCACTCGAGGCATACAATGGACCTCAGGATGCGGTAGAAGTTATGCGCAAAGATTTTGAATCACGCATGAATCAAATCTATCCAAAACTCGATGCGATCCCCGGATTCCATGTGCTGAAACCGGAAGGCGCTTTTTACTTCCTGCCTGATGTTGCGGAAGCAATGAAGCATACAGGGTATGATACGGTGGATGATTTTGCAACAGCTTTATTGACGGAAGCAAAAGTGGCGGTTATTCCGGGATCTGGTTTCGGATCTGCCACTACGATCCGATTATCCTATGCAACATCGATCGATCAGCTGGAAAAAGGCGTCGACCGTATTGCGCAGTTTGTGAAAGATCATTGGAAAGCCTGACAGCATGCCTTGGAAAGTACAGAAGCAAATTTTCATTTGCTGATGAGAGGAAGTTTCAACTATGCAGCAAGATGAACGGCTGAAAATTTGGATTGAGCAGGGAAATGTATCTATTTCCCAGCTCTTTTTTCAACATTACCGGCAACTGCTGATTTCTGACAGTGATGCCATGGTCGTATTGCAGATTTTGTCGTTTCAGGAAGATGGAAATTATTTTCCAACACCTGTGGATATTGCCGGCCGCATGCAGCTGAGTGAAAAGGAAATCACGGAAAGTCTGCAGCGTCTCATGCAAAAAGGATTGTTTGCGATCGAACAGAGCACGGATGAAAGAGCGGTGCTTCATGAACGTTTTTCACTGTTGCCATTATGGAACCGGCTGGCAGAGTTGCTGGTTCAGCAGCAAGCCGTCACACAGGAGAAGCAGAGTCAGAATGAAGAAGGAGAAGTCTATTCATTATTCGAACAGGAATTTGGACGGTTTTTATCTCCGATGGAATGTGAAACGATTGCTATGTGGATCGATAAAGATGGCCATACCGCAGAAATTATACGAGCAGCCTTACGAGAAGCTGTGTTAGCTCAGAAAATGAGCTTGCGTTATATTGACCGGATTTTATTTGAATGGAAAAAGAAAAATGTCCAGACGATGAAAGACGTGGAAAGACAGACTCAGGCTTTTCGCCCGGTTGCTGCTGTCGCCGTCAATCAGGCACCGGAAAATCCGGTTAAGCGCGTACCTTTCTATAATTGGCTCGAGGAACGGGAGTAGGAGATACTATGTTGACAAAAACACAATGGCAAGTCTGCCTGCAAACTTTCGAAGAGATGTTTCCGGATGCTCATTGTGAACTTATTCATAAAAATCCGTTTGAATTACTGATTGCGACACTATTATCGGCACAATGTACAGACGTCCTGGTAAATCGTGTCACTGCCGATTTATTTCAGAAATATAAAGGACCGGAAGATTATGTACTCGTGTCCATAGAGGAGCTGCAGCAGGATATTCGTTCAATTGGTCTGTGGCGCAACAAATCAAAAAATATTAAAGCACTGAGTGAGCTATTAATTGAGGAGTATGGAGGCGAAGTGCCACCGAGCCGCGATGTGATGATGACGCTGCCGGGTGTCGGGCGCAAAACAGCGAATGTAGTCGTCTCGAATGCGTTTGGAGTGCCGGCACTGGCAGTCGATACACATGTCGAACGTGTGGCCAAACGGCTGGGGATGAACCGCTGGAAAGACCGTCCGATTGATGTGGAAGAAAAAATCATGCGCTGGACTCCAATGGAGAAGTGGACACAGACACATCATCAGGTGATTTTCTTCGGCCGCTATCATTGCAAAGCGCAAAACCCGAACTGTCCTGAATGTCCGCTGCTGTATTTGTGCAGAGAAGGCCAGAAAAGGATGAAGGATAAATGAATCAGCAGCATGTAAAAGACTCAGTGAAACAGCTATTAATAGAATGGGACAGGCTGAGACCTGATCTCGAAGCGGCCTATGCTTCCCATACACCGGAGAGACTGGATCTACTGCAGTCAGCGATTGAACCGCTTGAACAGCTGATCGAGAGAAGCGGAATGGAAGAAAATAAGTTTACGGGCAAAATGCACTTTGTGCTGGAGCCGAATAACTATACAGAAAGACTGGATTTTATTAAGCTTCAAAATACGAGCCACTATGCGCTGATTCAATTAACGATGCTCTATGAGGAAGTCAAAAAGAAAGCTGCGCGCCTGCGTGTACAGAAATGAAATCAGGACTGAACTTGAAGATGATTGGTCTTCTGGATCAGTCCTTTTTGTTGAAGAGACGCTGGCAGGCGAAGGAAGCAGAAGCGAACTAAAAGTCAGAATGCCCGCACCTACAATCTAATGCAGCGCGCCAAAACGCCTCACAACCGAGCGTTACGGTTGCTGAACCGAGCCAATCACGGCAATGAACGAGTCAAACCGGCAATTCGCCGCACCTATCTCCATTTCAAAGCAAAAATAAGAGGATGTTCGGAAGTCAGGTGAAAATGACTTCTCGAACATCCTCTTTCTTTAATTGTTGCTATTGGACTGGGACGAGTTAGGGGTCGAAATGCTTGGGCTGCTGCCTTGTCCTTGGCCTTGCCCCTGACCGCCTTGATTCCCTTGTCCCTGGTTATTCTGGTTGCCTTGATTATTTTGATTTCCTTGATTATTTTGGCCATTTTCATTGCCTTGGTTGTTTTGATTATCTTGTCCTTGATCCTGACCTTGATTATTCTGGTTGCCTTGATTATTTGGATCGGAATTTTCATTCTGATTCCCATCATTATTTTCTTCGCCGTCGTTTTGATCATCGCTGCTGTCATCATTATTCTCTTGATCGTCCGGTTCCGGCTGCTCCACTTCCTGATCATCTGCGCCTTCAATAGACAATGTTACCGAAGTGGCACCGCTCGTGTAGCCGCCCATGCTGGCACTGACGGAGAATGTATAGCTTCTTCCTAGTTCGGCGCCTGAGAATACAGCCTGGTCATCGGAAGTGGTTGTGATGTTTTGCGCCGCACCGCCGTCAATCGAAACATTGACGCTGAACTGAGGGTCCCCGAGATCATCAAATTCGTCCGGTGCGTCGTAATTCCATTGAAGATCTACTGTGTTGGCGTCTGCATCAAACTGAGCAGTCAAATCGGTAGGGCTCGGCAATGTAATCGTTTCAGGTATTTCCTGCTGAGCAGGCAGCGTGCCTTTAACAAATAGCTCCGAGCTTACCGCGCCTGATGAAAATGAACTGGCCAGAACAATCGGGTCACTGCCTTTGACAATTGTCGCTTCTTCGACGGAGTCAGGCTGTTTAAATTGTCCCGGATTGCTTGCGATACTGCCCATAACTGTGCGGAATAATTTCTGCGGCACATAGCGGCCCTTATCATAGGTTGATACAGGCGTTACATAGTCTGCATATCCGCCCCATGTAGATATCGTATATTCCGTTGTATAGCCGGTAAACCACGTGTCAGGAACGTCTGTGCTTTTCATATTGTGTTCCTTCATCGTTTTTGCTGAATAGTTGGTTGTCCCGGTCTTGCCGGCAATATCCATTCCGCTGATTGCTGCATTCGGTGCCGTCCCTTTTGATGAAAGTACCTCACGCAGTACATCAGTAATCATATAAGCTGTTGAATCCTTCATCGCTGTCACAGGGTCTGGACGTAAATTTCTCTCCGTCTTGCCGTCACGCATCGTAATTTTTGATACGGCATGCGGTTTTGTATAGATTCCGCCATTACCAAACGCTGCATATGCACCAGCCATTTGAATAGTGGAGAACTCGTCGCCGCCGCCTAATGCGTTAGACGAACTAATGTCCTTATACGTTAGCCCGAGACCGGCAGCGAATCCTTCTGCTTTCTTTGCCCCGACTTCTTCAAATGTTTTAATTGCCGGGATGTTCCGCGAATAATACAACGCTTCACGCATAGTCAGAGTGCCGAGGAAACGTCCGTCTGAATTGTTGATCGACTGGTTGCTGCCTTTGTATTTATAAGGTTCATCGACCACTTTCTGTCCTGTAGACCAGTCCATATATTCAATTGCTGGACCGTAGGAAAGAATCGGTTTAATGCTGGATCCGGGTGCACGCTTCTGCTCCGCGAAGTTCATGTTGCGTCCGGCATATTCCCGTCCGCCGCCAATGGCAACGATGGCACTTGTTTCCGTGTCGAGTACTGTCATGCCGGCCTGCATTTTTTCTGATTCATAATAGCTCGGATCATCTATCGCCGCTTCAACGGTTTCCTGGACTTTCGGATCCAATGAAGTATGCACAGTGATGCCTTCTGCCAATAAATCTGAGTAGCCTGCCGCTTCCAGTTCATCTAGCACCGCATCTACATAAGCCGGGTATTTTCCATTCGATTCCCGTTCTTCTTCTGCTAAGAGGGTAGATGTAATAGGAACTTTTTTTGCCGCTTCCATTTCTTCTTTTGTGATTTTCTCATGTCTGTGCATAAGCGTCAGTACGAGATTGCGTCGTTTTTCTGCACGCTCCGGATGTTTAAAAGGATTATAGCCATTCGGATACTGCGGCATTCCTGCAAGCATGGCCATTTCAGGCAGTTCCAGCTCATTCAGTTTTTTGCCGAAGAAGTAGCTGGCGCCAGTACCGAAACCATAACGATTACCGGACATCAGCACTTTATTGAAATACATTTCAAAAATTTCTTCTTTCGTGTATTCTCTCTCTAATTTGAAGGCAAGCCATGCTTCCTGCGCTTTCCGCTTCAATGTCTTTTCATCTTTCAAGAAAGAATTTTTGATGACCTGCTGGGTCAGAGTGGAAGCACCCTGTGATCCAAAACCGCCGCGCAAATTGCCGAGTACTGCGCCGCCTAACCGATAGAAATCCATGCCGCCATGCTTGAAGAAACGTACGTCTTCTGTAGCCAGAATGGCGTCTTTCATTTGTTCAGGAATTTCATCATACGGTACATAATCGCGTTTTTCTGCACCGAATTTCAGGAAAATCTCCCCGTTTGTATCGAGGAAGTTGGATGTCAAAGGATCTTTCAGTAATTCTTCATCTAAATCTGGTGCTGAACTTGCATAAAAGGCGAACAGTGAAGCGCCGCCCACCAAGATCACGAGACCTAAAATGAGGATTCCCATAATGATTTTCTTAAAAATACCTTTTGGTGTCTTTTTGCGCGGCTTCTTTTTCTGCTGCGACTCCTGCTGTTTCCTTCTGGCCGTTCTCGAGTTTATATTGTCACTCATATTTCTTCCTGCCTTTCACTATCTAAATCTAGTCTTTTTTGCTGTATCCACTGCTGAACCGCCTGTAAATAGTCCAGTCTGGGCTGGTAACCAGTTTCAATCTCAATTGAACATTCTTCAATTTCGTCAAGCGTGATCGACTTCCTGCCGCCGTCTTCCATTCGGTTCCATAAAGGAAGAAATACATCAAACGGCAGTAAGAAATAGCGGCCAAGCGAGCTGAAATTGACAATGAAAAAAGCCAGCCCCGATTGATCGATCACTTGTTTCATATGTTCTACTTGATGCAAATGAATGTTTTGCAGAGGCAGAGAGGTTTTATTTTTCGTCTCTTTTGCTTCGAAATCCATGTAATAACCGTTCCACACGCCATTATAGTCGGTTGTGGAAGGGGTGCGGAAATAGGCTTCTGTAATGACTGCAGCACTCCTTGCGGGATACCGCACATTGACAATTTGTATCGGCACCGGTTTTTTATGGATGACGGCCAGTCTGTGGGCCAGGTAGTATTCATTTGTATCGTTTAACTCATCCTCTAATGACTTACCCCGATTGCTGAATGAATAGTCATGAGTTTTCTTTTTATTTGCAGATACGGCAGGGGTGTACTTTTTTCCGTTTGGATAACGAATTGCCAAATTGACCACCTCGTACTCTCAATCATACCATACACGTTATTTGACGAGTTACTAAAAAGAAAGTTTCACAGGTCTGACATGGATGGGTTCTTAGATGGTTTTGGAATGTTTGTTCGCAGAAAGTGGAGAGACAGAAGCTTTTCTGATAAAATAAAGTTAGTGAACGAACGAAGAAGGAGTTTTTGCAATGAGTCTAGCAGATGATACAAACAAATTGCTCGCCATTTGTGATGAATGTGAAGAGCGTTTTTATACAATGAGAGAAACGGATCACGACCCCGAGTTTTTTGCAGAGGTGAAACCGTACGCAGACCTCAGTCACCAGGCGATTGCTGATTGGGCCGCTGAAATGAAAGAGTGGATCAGTAAAGCAAAGCCAAAATATGTACATGCTGTTCAAGTCGATTCGACAAAAGATGCCATGACACAGTTCGTCGTGCAGTCTTTTTATAAAGCGACGGGCAAGAAGCGGTTCATCTTATCTATTAATGCAGCCCGTTATACGCTGCAAACCGTTTTAACTGCCCTTGCCAATGAAAAAAGTGAGGAACAGCCGAATGAGTAAACTGCATATTCCTGACCTGATTCAGCAGATGTTTAACGATGCACGTTTCGGGCCGAATATTTCTTATATTGAGACGCAGAAAGAACAGCAGGCAGTTGTGGCCGATTTCCCGCCTGAGCTGCATCCTTCCATTCGGCAGGCGCTGGCAGATAAGGGAATTACACAGCTTTACAGCCATCAGCGTCAGGCGTTCGATGCGGTGCGTGAAGGCAGCTCGATTACCGCTATCACACCGACAGCATCCGGAAAATCACTTTGTTATCATCTACCGGTGTTGCAGTCGATTCTGGATAATCCGTCTTCGCGTGCGCTTTATCTGTTTCCGACGAAAGCATTGGCGCAGGATCAGCTGGCGGATCTGCATGATTTAATCGAAGCGAGCGGCGAGAAGATTTTGAGTCATACATATGACGGCGATACGGCACCGGGTTTGCGTTCGAAAGTACGGAAGTCAGGGCATATCATTCTGACCAATCCCGATATGCTGCATTCCGCCATATTGCCGCATCATACGAAGTGGATTTCATTGTTTGAAAACTTGAAATATATTGTAGTCGATGAGCTGCACACCTATAAAGGCGTGTTCGGGAGCCATGTCGCGCACGTTATGCGCAGACTGCAGCGGATTTGCCGATTCTACGGCAGCGATCCGATTTTCATCTGTACTTCTGCGACAATTTCCAACGCAAAAGAATTATCAGAGAATCTGACGAATAAAAAAATGGTGCTGATTGACAAAAACGGTGCACCCCGCGGAAAGAAACATTTTGTATTCTATAATCCGCCGATTGTCCATGATGTGTTTGGAATTCGGAGAAGTGCTGTGCTGGAAGTCCGTGATCTCGGTGCGTTTCTTTATCAGGAACATATCCAGACGATCATTTTCGCACGCAGCCGTGTCCGAGTAGAAATGCTCGTTACTTATATGAAGGAACTGACAAAAAAGAAGTTGTTTGATGAGACGGTGATGGGGTATCGCGGCGGTTATCTGCCGTCTGAACGCAGGAAGATTGAAAGTGGACTGAAAAACGGACAGATCAGAACCGTCGTCAGCACAAATGCACTGGAACTAGGAATCGATATCGGTCAGCTGCAGGCATGCATCATGACAGGGTACCCCGGCAATATCGCGAGTGCACTGCAACAGGCGGGAAGAGCGGGCAGACGCCAGGAAGACGCGCTCATCATCTATGTAGCGCAATCCATGCCGCTTGATCAGTACATCATCAAGCATCCATCGTATCTGCTTGGACAGCAGCCAGAAGAGATCCATATTCATCCTGATAATATGCTGATTTTAATGGACCATCTGAAGTGTGCTTCATTCGAACTGCCATTCAGTTCGACGGAGACGTACGGTGAATTTGAAGTGCAGGACTTGCTGGCATTTCTCCAGAGCGAAGGCGTACTGCTGCAAACTTCGGATAAATGGCACTGGATGACGGACCGTTTCCCCGCAGGAGAGATCAGCCTGCGTTCGGCATCTCAGGAAAATGTCATCATCATCGATCAGACATTCCCGAAAGAAACCCGTGTCATTGGAGAAATGGACCGCTTCAGTGCCATGACCTTGCTGCACGAAGAAGCGATTTATCTGCATCAAGGAACGCAATATCAGGTCGAGAAACTGGATTGGGAAGAGAAAAAAGCCTACGTCACAGTAGTGGACGTTGACTATTTCACCGATGCCAATCTCGCAGTGGAATTGAAAGTAATCAGTGAAGATAAGAAAATGGACGAAGAAGAACGTTCATGGGCATACGGCGATTTGGCAGTGCTTGCGATCCCGACGATATTTAAGAAGATTAAATTCGACACCCACGACAATATTGGATCAGGCCCGATATCACTGCCTGCAGAAGAACTGCATACATCAGGCACCTGGATGGCATTCGATGTACCGGAAGGATGGGACAAAGCCGTCCTGACAGACGCCATGAGTGCGGCCGCTTATACGATTCAGTCACTGATCCCGCTGTTCATCAAATGCGACCGCAGTGATATCCATGTCGTGCCACAGGTGAAAGCCATCCACACACATAAGCCGACATTTTTCATCTATGACAGCTACCCCGGCGGAATCGGTCTGAGCGAAAAAATTTACGGCAGCTGGAACGAGCTGCTGACGATGGCGGCGGAACATGTGGCCGAGTGCCGCTGTGAGTACGGATGCCCGGTTTGTATTGGTGCGCAGGAAGCAGGGCAGACGGAGAATAAGTCGAATGCCGAGCAGTTGTTAAGGGATTTGGCGGGTTAATGGCGAAAGTTTTAAAAATTGCTTACATCTAAATTAATATAAAAAAAGACTGCATACTCAAAATCAGAGTACTGCAGTCTTTTCTGGTTTAACTTCAATAACAGGGGGACGATCATCACATTGCTTTCTGTACTCGCTCAAACAGCACATTGTTTTCCAAATGAACATGAGTGAAAGTGTCTTTTTCGAACTCCTCGAGGCGTGCGTAGACGAGACGGTACGTTCCGCAGGCTTCTTTTGGAGGTGTAAAGTTATTTGTGATTTCTCTCAGTTCATGGAGAAGCCGTCCTGCATTGTCGTGTTCAGTTTCAAGCTCCGTGACATGCGGTTTCAGCTGCTCCTTCAATTCAGCTGTGGGATTTTCCAAAAACTCAAGAATAAGCGGAAAAACGTTTTGATCTTCATTGTCTGTATGATCGATCAGCTCCGCACGCAGTAATTTAAAGATTTCCTGGATGCGCAGCAGGTGGGGCTGTGTGTCTCCGTGAACGCGCGCGACTTTTGTGACATAGGGGGCAAGCAGCGGCAATTCTTCACGCAGTCCGGCATGATATTTTTCTTGAATATATGCGACTAGTGTTTTATCACCAAAGTCTGAAGGTTCCATTTGCTGATGCAATTCTTTTTTCTTTTCGATTTCATGCACATCTGTTAAGACATTGTGAGGATCCAGCTCGCGTTGTTCGGCTGCTTCCTTTAGTGATATTTTTCCGCCGCAGCAGTAATCGATGCGAAGGTTTCGAAACAGGTCGGCGCTTTGAGGTAACATCGTGACAATTTCAGAGACATTGAGGTCGAGCGTTATTTGTGACATATGAACTCCTCCTATGAATGTAATTGATAACTATTCTCACATCTATCATACTGAATCTTTAGTGAGTGGGATAGTAGGGAAATGCCTAATTCATGCACGAAACGGCTATATAGCTGCCCGAGTTTTTTAATAGGATACATAGGCTGTTGGAAAGATGAATAACCTCCTCAGACTTGTGCCAATTATCACAACACTGTCTTGACATCATTCGGCTCTCTAACTATACTTAGGGAGATTATGAGATGATAGCATCTAAGTTTATTACGTTACTATTTTGAGGAGGCAGAAGTAGATGAAAAATAAAAATGTACGCAGGTTCGGTTCTACATTCGCAGTTGCTGGTGCAGTTGTATTAGCCGGCGCATCGGTCGGTGCGGCAGAGCAGTGGTATGCTGACGTTGCAAAGGACAATACGCATTACGAAGGGATCAAGGCTCTGACGGAACAGGGGATTATCCGTGGTTATTCCGAAAATCAGTTTAAGCCCGGTAATTCAATTGAACGCCGCCATGCAGCGCTAATTCTCGCAAAAATGGGTGATTTCCAAGAGCCGTCAAATGTGGCTGACGTCTTAAAACAGTATAAAGATATTACAGCCAACAGTTTTTATGCGAAAGAAATGGCAACGCTTACACATGCGAAAGTATTTAAAGGGGATGAAAAAGGAAACTTTAATCCTACTCAGGCCCTGACACGCCAGCAAATGGCATCTGTACTGGTAAATGCATTGAATCTTGAAAAATACGATAACGGCGAGAAAGTGAATGTTAACTTATCGAATGTAGGCGAGTCGCATAAAAAAGGCGTACAAATTTTAGCAAACCTAGGTTTGACTGATCAGTTGACTGATTATAGACCTAATGAGCCTGTGACACGCGGGGCATTTGCATCGTTCATTCACCGCGCGAATCAGCTGGTGAAGCCTGAACAGCCTGAACAGCCGGAGCAGCCTGAAAAACCTGGTGAGGCTGACTTTACATTATCATTGATGCATATGAATGATTCACACGCGCGCGTTGCGGAAATGCCTAAAGCGATTACGGCAATTAAAGAAATCCGCAAAGAGAAACCGGAAGCCCTGCTTCTTCACGGCGGCGACGCATTCTCCGGAACCCTTTATTTCACTGAGTTTGAAGGACAAGCTGATATGGAACTCATGAATTTGATGGGTCTTGATGCGATGGTCTTCGGTAATCATGAATTTGATTTAGGCGACAGCGAAAATGGTCATCAGGCACTGGCAAACTTTGTGAAAGGCGCCAACTTCCCTGTGCTTGGAACAAATATCGATTTCTCTGCAGATCCCATCATGAAAGATATTGTAAGTGAGACGGAATTTACAAGTACTCCTGCATTGGGAGAAATTCATAAAGGGCTTATTAAAGAAGTAAACGGAGAGAAAGTAGGAATCTTCGGATTGACTACGGAAAGCGCAGAATTCGTCTCCAGTCCAAAAGCAGTTAAGTTTTTAGATTACAAAGAGTCGGCTGAAAAAGCAGTAGCTTACTTTGAAAGCCAGGGAGTCAATAAAATTATTTCCCTTAATCACATTGGTTTCGACAGTGATCCATCTGTAGGTAATGATTTGCTGTTAGCAGAATCAGTGGAGGGTATTGATATTATCGTAGGCGGACATTCGCACACGAAACTAGATAAACCAGTAGTCGTCGATAAAAAAGCAAACGGAGAAAAGAAAGATCCTACGATTATTGTGCAGGCTGACCAATATCTGACTCATTTGGGTACATTAGATGTAGAGTTTGATGATAAAGGTGTGATTACAGGCTATGCCGGTGAATTAATCAAATTGAGCGACAAGGCGGAAGATCCGGAAGCGGCAGAATCGCTTAAAAAGTTCTCGGGTAAAATCGAAGAAACGTTCGGGCAGGAATTTGGAGCAAATCTGACGGTTGATTTGCCGAACCCGAGACACCGCGGGGAAGATAATCCGGGACCGAGCGTGCGTGCCAATGAAACAGCACTGGGCAATCTGATTACTGACGGAATGCTGGCAAAGGCAAAAGAATATGATCCGAAAACAGTAATTGCTCTTCAAAACGGCGGCGGAATTCGTAATCATATAGATAAAGGACCTGTCACGATTGGTGAAGTAATGGAAGTACTGCCATTCGGAAATACGTTATCTCTCGTTACGCTGACAGGCGCTGAAATTAAAAACACGCTGGAGCACAGTGTGAGGAATGCTCCGAATGAAGAGGGCGGATTCCTGCATATGTCCGGTATGAAGATGACATTTGACAGTAGTCAAGAAGTTGGCGATCGTGTGCAGTCCATGCAAGTGAAAGTCAACGGTGAATACGTTGATATCGACATGGATAAAGAATATGTAATTACGACAAATGCCTTTACTGCAAGAGGCGGCGACGGATTTAAAGTTCTCGGCGATGCATATGAAAAAGGCCGTGTAACGGATCTGGGATTAGATGATTGGGTGAATTTGCGTGATCATATGAAAAATTTGGGGACAGTTTCACCTGAAATTGAAGGCCGAATTGTTGATGTAAAGAAATAAGAAATGAAAAAAGTCTTCTGACCTGAATTTTATTGGTCAGAAGACTTTTTGTGATGGTAAATTTTGCATTCAAGTCTTATTGCGGATTGCGAACAAGTATTGAGCATTGGTCCCGATCAATATCATGCCGATAATGAAAATAGAAAACAGCTGGGAATCACCTGTCACTGCTGAATAAATAATGAGAAGCAGCAAAGTCAGAATTAATATGAGATTCATTGTGTTAAATGCAAGGTAAAGTCCCTCCAGCATAACATGGCGTTCACCTTCATCTGAGACGGCCAGCAGTTTTTGAGAATAATTCTTTGCTGACACATCCGGAAGTTCACGGTCGGGGTAGAGGGAATTGACAATGCTGGAAAGAGTGATAGAAAGAATGAAAGTCAGCGCTCCGATAATAATCGACGAGATCATCAGCCAGGACGGTTGATCTGTAATAATCGCAACTGCAATTGCTGAGATTCCGACAGCCATGGCGGCAGTGACAATCAGAGAGGTGTCACTGAACCGTTTATATTGCCAGACATCCCTTTCATCCTCTTTTTCTCCTGTCAAATGAAGTTTCGATTTTTTCTTCATCTGTACAATACTGACTGCTGCTGCAATTAGTAATACGGCAGTAATGGCCAGAAGTGCAATATTCGTTTCAAAAGCCACAGGTGCAAATTCCAATTTAATGTCTGCAGTCAAAACGGCATACATTCCAAAAAAACCAACTGCTCCGCCAATCAGCATCCAAATAATTGTCTTCATTATAATTCCTCCTTATCGAAAATAAAGATTTCCTCTATTGCTTCGTTAAAGATCGCCGCAATTCTTACAGCAATCAGCAAAGACGGAATAAATTCTTCTCGCTCGATTAAGCTAATTGTCTGTCGTGATACTTTTGCGCGTTTTGCGAGCTCTGTCTGATTAAGCCCGTAACGCGCACGCAATTCTTTGAGTCTTGTTCTCAACAGCCCCACCTCTTCATTAAATTGTAACTTAACTATAACAATTTGACAAGTGTAGTTGTCAAATTGACTAATTTACATGTCGGAATATGGTTTAAAAATTAAACGTGTGGTAGTGAAATCTTTGGACAAAAAAGGAATGCACTTTGGCATTCCTTTTTCTCATCCATATGTTTTCTGATGCGCTTTCTTCCGCTTCAGATAATCATCATCTTTTCGAATAGTATCCCAGTATACCTTGAAGATTTCAGCGGACTTTGCTTTCTCGGGATCGATCACGCGCTCTTTCACTGTGCCGTCTTCATTATACTTTCTTCCGCTTTTATGATTGGCATAACGCCGGGCACGTGTATAGCCCATCTGGATAAACTTCCTCGCCATATCCATGCCAATGAAATCATCTTCTTTACGGTAATTTTCAAATAGCTCATAGATTTTCTCGGCAGAATCTTTTGCGATATCTGGTGTTCTGAAACGCCAATGCGGTAAGATTTCGCTTTTATAAGGTTCTACCAGCAGGACACCCTGCTCGCCTTTGCCGACTTTATATAGTTCAGGCTGCTTGCGAAGATCCAAGTTTGGATAATCGAGTTCATAATCAAACGCCATCCCGTTCACTTCCTTTTACCATTACGTACCCCGGCGCACAGCTATGAAAACGCTTCATTTCCCAAGAAATAGTCTTCCAAAGTCAGACAAGTCCAAATGTGCTCGCAATCTGCTGAACTATAGTATAATTCATACAAATTATGTATTGATAACACGAGGTGACATCGTTGAATTTTCAACTAAATAAACTAGACTATATCGGGATTGCCATGCATACGATGGAAAGCCCAACTATAAAAGAGCTGAATGATTATGTCCTATGAGAAAAAGCTGATGGCAATGAAGTCGCTGGTAAAGAAATCAGCAGTTGTAAAAGAACCAGTGGAAGTCTTTAGTAAACCGCCTGTGCCATCTTATGAAAAACGATGGCTCACGACCCAGCTTGAAAAAGTGGAGAATGATTTCGGTATCGTCTATAAACGGATTATTCACTATCCGCTGTCTCATATGCATGGAAATATCCGCTTAGGTGATGTGCAGGATAAACTGGCTGATTGGTCAGAAACTGAATATAAACATCCGCTTTCACCTAAAGAAGGCAAGCTGCTGTTTTTTGATACAGAGACGACAGGACTTAAAGGAGCAGGTGCTGTTATATTTTTGATTGGGCTGCTTGAATTGAAAGAAGATGAATTTGTCATGACGCAGTATGTACTGCCGAATCCCGATCATGAAGCGGCATTTCTTTTTGAATCGGAGCTGTGGAGAGAAGGACTCACACTCGTCACCTATAATGGAAAGAGTTTTGATTTCCCGCAGCTGCAGACACGCTGGTCACTGCACCGGAAATTACTTCCGCCCCTTCCCGTGCCTAACCAAATTGATTTACTTCATGGATCGAGGCGTATCTGGAAAGGGGAGATGGACTCTTTCAAGCTGACCGAAGTGGAGCGCAGACAGCTCGGTTTCATTAGAAAAGACGATATTCCGGGGCATATGGCACCGATTATCTATCAAGATGCTGTGAAGAACGGACGTGCAGAAATTTTGATGAAGGTCATGTGGCATAATGAATGGGATATTTTATCTCTTGTTACGTTATTCAGCCTGTCAACTGATCTCATATTGCAGGATCATCAGCAAACGGCCCGGGTCGCAACGAATATCGCGAAATGGTTTCAGGACCTCGGATTAAGTGAACGCAGCTACACGGAACTTGAGAAAATAGCAGAAGAGTTTGGCAGCAGTTATCCGCTTACGCACTACCACCTGGGATTTTTGCTGAAACGCTATAAAGAATTTGAACGTGCGATTGAGTCATTCGAAATTGTTGCCGAGTACGGTGAGGGCAGAGAACAGGTACTGGCCTGTGAAGAACTGGCGAAATTATATGAGCACCAGCTGAAAAATTTCCCGTTGGCGTATGAACGGATTCTCACCGGGAAATCCTTGCTGGAACAGAATGAAATGCTGTCGCGGCGCTTCATTGAGCGTATGAAGGTGGCATTTGCGAAACGGGAAATACGTGTAATGAATAAATTATTTCCCGGGCAAGCGCAGGAACCGACAAAGGAGACATGACAGTATTATCAATTAAGACAAAGAATGACAGGATATGCTATAATGACCGTATGGAATCATAGACGGAAGGACGTTTTGTCATGGAATTAAAGTTAGATTCGAAAACAATTTTAGAAAAAGAATTTAAATCAGGGATGCGCGGGTATAAACAAGAAGACGTAGATTTATTTTTGGATGATGTTATTCAGGACTACGAGACGTTCAAAAAGGAAATTGCACGGCTTAAAGAAGAGAATGAAAAATTGAAAGCAGCAGCGAGTGCAGCACCCCAGCGGACAGCAGCGCCAACTCCCCAGCCGACAAATTTTGATATTCTTCAGCGCATTTCCAATTTGGAGCGGCATGTATTTGGCAGCAAACTTTCTGATGACTGATTAAAAAAGAGCAATTGATTTGGCAACCCGGCCGAATCCATTGTGTGAATGACTATTTTGATGTATACTAAGTAGCACCATAGATCTTATTCAGGTAATCGCTGCAATTTCGATTGTAGAGGAAAGTCCATGCTCACACGGATCTGAGATGACCGTAGTGTTCGTGCTCGGTGAAAAAATAAGCCGGGGCAATGCTTTTGCATTGATGGCGGGAATAAATCCTAAGTCTTCGGATATGGATGAGATTCTCTGAAAGTGCCACAGTGACGTAGTTGGCATGGAAACATGTCAAGTGGAACGGGTAAACCCCACGAGTGAGAAACCCAAATTATGGTAGGGGCGCTCTTCCGAAAGAATTCAATGGAGGAAGGGACAGGCAATTGTCTGTAGATAGATGATTACCGCTTCTAGTACGAGGTGCAAACCGTTTGAGTACCGAAGAACAAAACATGGCTTACAGAATATCCTATGGTTTACATCACAATTAGCTCTCCTACAGTTTTGGGAGAGTTTTTCTTTTGTCTTGAAGATTTCTTGAAAGATGCATATAGCAAAATGTACATAACCGTTCGGCGGAGAATGCCGTAAACGTTTCGAATTGGAGTGTTGAATGTGAGCGAATATAAATTAGTAGCAACAGCAGCGATGGGTTTGGAATCAATTGTAGCTTCAGAAGTCAAAGATCTCGGTTATGAGGGCCAGACGGAGAATGGTAAAGTGTACTTTACCGGAGATGAAGAAGCGATTGCCAGAGCAAATATGTGGCTTCGCGTAGGAGATCGAGTGCGCATTGTGGCAGGCGAGTTCAAAGCTTTTACTTTTGATGAACTGTTTGAACGGACGAAGGCTATACCGTGGGAAGAATTTCTGCCGGTTGATGCGGCCTTTCCTGTGGCAGGAAAGTCTGTGAAATCTACACTATACAGTGTGCCGGACTGCCAGGCTATTGTTAAAAAAGCCATTGTAGACCGTCTGAAGACCGCTTACAAGCGTACGGGTTTTTTAGATGAATCGGGTCCTTTGTTCAAATTGGAAGTATCAATCTTGAAGGATAAAGTGACGCTCACCATTGATTCAAGCGGCACCGGCCTGCATAAACGGGGCTATCGTCTCGGACAGGGGGATGCGCCGCTAAAAGAAACAATGGCAGCCGCACTTGTAAAGCTCTCTAAATGGAGTCCGAACCGACCGTTTATTGATCCGTTCTGCGGTTCCGGTACGATTCCGATTGAAGCGGCAATGATCGGACAAAATCTTGCGCCTGGTTATAATCGTTCATTTTTGAGTGAAGAATGGCCATGGATGAATGCGCAGGTCTGGGACCGTGTCCGTGAAGAAGTGGAAGATGTGGCAAAGTATGATCTTCCATTGGATATCCGCGGGTATGATGTCGATGGAAAGATGATTTCCATCGCTCAGCAAAATGCGATGGAAGCCGGCTTTGCAGATTTAATCAGCTGGCAGCAGCAAGACATCCGCGATTTGCATGTGGAAGGTCAAAATGGCGTGCTGATCGCCAACCCTCCTTACGGCGAACGTTTAGGTGAAACAGAAGAAGCAGAAGATATCGCAGAGATTCTTGGCGGCATTATGAAAAATTATCCGTCATGGTCTGTTTATATTTTATCTTCATTGGAAAACTATGAAGAAATGTACGGACAGCGTGCAACGAAAAAACGCAAACTCTTTAACGGGTTTATTCGTACAGATTACTATCAATATTGGGGACAGCGAGTATAAGAGACGAATTAGGAAGAGGAAATTGTCCTCAACTTTCGCTTGTACACGGAAAGGAGTCAGCATGAATACGAAAATTCCATTTCAATTAGAAAAAGACCAGACATTTTTTGAGTCACTGAATGGCTGGCTGGGCGATACATTGTATGATGATTTGACAGAAAAAGGATTTGAGTGCCGGGATGAACAAATTTATATGGCATTTCAAATTGAACAGGCACTGAAAGACAAGAAGGTTTTATTGGCGGAAGCCGGCGTCGGTACAGGAAAAACGATTGCGTATTTATTGCCTGCAATTGCCTATGCGCGTTATACAGGGAAGCCCGCCGTTATTTCCTGTGCGGATGAAACGCTGATCGATCAGCTGATCAAAGAGGAAGGCGATATTCAGAAACTGAGTGAAGCGCTAAATCTGACCGTTGATGTCCGATTAGCAAAGGCACGGAATCAGTATATTTGCCTGAAGAGACTGGAAGAGACGAGCCAGCAGACAGATGAAGAATTTGTTGACTTAGTGGAAGACCAGTTGCCCGATTTTGTCTATGCAGATCGGTCACTGCAGTCGGTATCGCCATATGGCGTACGCTCGGATTATCCTTATTTAGCAGATGAAGAGTGGGATATGATTAATTTCCATCCGATTCAGCAATGTGCTGCTTGTGACATCCGCAACCGCTGCGGTCAGACGATTCACCGCAATCATTACCGTGAGGCTGTGGATCTGATTATTTGCTCACATGACTTTTACATGGAGCATTTATGGACAAAAGAATCAAGATCCCGTCAAGGACAGCTGCCGCTGTTGCCTGAAGTGTCGATGGTCGTATTTGACGAAGGACATTTGCTCGAGTATTCTGCACAGCGCGCTCTGACATACGAAGTGCAGCAGCAGACGATTGTGCAGCTGCTGGAACGCATTATGGTGGACGGTATCCGGGAAAAATCACTTCAGTTGATGGAAGTCTTGCTGGATGTCCATGAATTGTTTTTCAAACAGCTCCGCGATCATGCGGCGTTTCATGATACGGAACGTCTGACGATCGAGAAAAATGATACGATGCTTTCATTGGCGAAAGAAGCGGTTTCTTTATCGAATCAACTTCTTGAAGAATTCGTCTTCGAGGGCGAACTGTATGTAATCCCTGAATATGATTTAAAAATTGTGGAAGAATACCTGGAGCAGTACATTTACTCAATGGAGCTTTTTTCCAATGAAAATGATGCAGTGGACTGGCTCGAGAACCGGCGCGATGAGAGTACATTACTGATCATGCCGCGGCTCGTGACATCCATCTTGAAAGAGAAATTATTCACCGGCAAGATGCCGATTATATTCTCTTCTGCTACTTTGTCAGTGGAAAATTCTTTTGATTACCTGGCTTATAGTTTAGGAATTGAGGACTTTCAATCGTTTTCTATTGAATCGCCTTTTGACTACGATGAGGTCATGAAGATTTATTTGGAACAGGGAACAAGAGATGAGCAAATTGCCCGCCTGTCACAATTGCTTGAAGAGGAAGAGCAGACGCTGGTCCTGTTCAGTTCCAGACAGTCGATGATGGAAGCATACGAACAGCTGCCGATCGAGCAAAGTGTCATGGCGACGTATGAAGGTGAACGTTCTTTATCTTCATTGGTGAAAGATTTCCAGCAGCGCAAGGTTTCTGTGTTCTTCTCCTATCATTTATGGGAAGGGCTGGATCTGCCGCATGATTCACTTACACGGGTTATTATTTTTGATTTGCCATTCCCGCCGAATGATCCATTGTTTGAAGCGAGAAGAGAAGCGGCGGAAGATCCGTTTGATGAAGTTGATCTGCCATTCATGCTGCTGCGTCTGCGACAGGGGATCGGGCGTTTGATCCGGACAAGTGAGGACCATGGTTCCATCCATGTTTTTGTACAGCCGGACAGTAACGAATTACTGCCTGTCATTGAAAGGGTATTACCTGTACCATTTTCTTGAATCAAATATAAAAAAGCGCACAGACATGAGTTGACAA
>NZ_BRCD01000036.1:0-27863 GCF_023707945.1 Sporosarcina sp. NCCP-2331 | reverse complement strand
CCCAATGCAAGTTTCAAGTAATTTTCGTTTTATGACGTTGCACCTTTTTTCGACAAAAGGTATCAAAATCCTTTATTTATAAGGATTTTCGGGTTATTCAGTAACCCCTAATTATGAGTGTATTTTTAAACTTTAATGGAATACGTCCCACTAATGTAATGGGCAAAAAGCAGAAAGCAAATTCTGTTTTATTTTCTTTCATTTTTGGATTTGCATCAGGCCTTATTGCTAAAATACTTGATTCGACTTTAATTCCTAACGAACTTTCATTCTTAGGGTTGATTGGAAGTAACTTAGGCGTATGGATATTTATTCTTTCCTTGGTAGCTGCCTATTCTTACACTCCGAAATTAGCCGCAACACGTGTTTTTGTATTCCTTATTTCAATGCTATTTTCGTATTATATGTATACGATCTTAATTCTTAACCTTTTTCCATTAAAGTATATTGTTTTTTGACTTTTGGCTGCATTACTATCAATAATTCCAGCCTACATAATATGGTATTCCCGTGCTGATCACTTAGTTTCTAGTATTATTACGGCTTTACCAATCTCTGTAATTGCATTTGAAGGATATAAAATCTATCTTTCCACAGTGGAATATTATGAAAGATATGCGAACGTCGAAAATGTTCTTGTAAGTGATGGAAATTATTATTATATGCTTGGCATTGAAATATCATACGCTTTAATGATTATTATGATTTTGCTTTTTGTACCGAAAAGAAAAAAGCAATGTTTATATATTATTCCGCTTTCCGTAGTCGTATTTTTTGCCTTAGTGACAGTAATACCTTAGTTATTAGGATATCCCAATGAGCCAATTTTCAAGAATTGGGCGTGTTTTCTTTATAGTGATCACGCCTTTAACGCAATAAATATCCTGCACTTTAGATTAAGGTGCAGGATTTTTTAGAATCTGAATGTAATATATAATTTACATTTGAACAGTATATGTTACAATAGAAGTACAAAATAGAGGTGACAGTATTGAAAGAAATCCCAGTAAAAAATAAGGTTAAAATTACTCGTATTGAAAAAGGGAATATGACACAAATAGATTTAGCTAACTTGGTCGGAGTTACTCGACAGACCATGAATCTAATTGAAGCACAAAAATATAATCCTTCTATTCGAATATGTCTTTTAATAGCTCGATTCTTAGAAAAACCGTTAGACGAACTTTTTTGGATAAATGATTAAAAAATTTTGAGTTGGAAAGGAGAATTATTTTGCGTTTACCAAAATGGAGTTTATTGATGTTCAATTTGTTATTGTGCGTTGCATTTGCGTATGTGAGTATTTCATCATTTTCTAGTGGGGCAACAGTTTGGTGGATATGGGGGCTAGTCGCTATCATATATGGATATACCACTATCAACCGATTTATAAAGGGATATAAGGAGGGCTGGTCTACCACTGAAATCGTAGGAGATGAACGTACTTGGAATGCTCGACTCGTATCGTGTTCCATTGCTTTCATTTATATACTGATTTTCTTAACTGTTGGCATCTTCACCTTCTACACGGACTATCTTGTCTTTGACCCTGTTGTCTATATGGTTTTGGCAGCAAGCACAAGTGTAGCTGTATTTGCAACAGCTCAAATTGTACAGATGATACAAAAGAGTTAATGGAGGGCCGTGAGCGGTATAAAGCAATCGGGCGTGATTCCTGCCGGAAGGATTTGCGCTCAATCAGTAATTCGGCCATTTTGTTTGATTGCAGGTATTATTTTCAAGGGGGAGTAAACTATGCTTTTACAAGCAGGTATTACTGGTTTTCAACCGACACTATCAATTGGAGAGAGCGAATTTAAGGCAGTTTGTTATTCTTCATTTGGTTCAAACAGGGTGGCTTTTGTTGAGGGTTCAGGTTCAATGAAAAACTTCTACGAATGTATAATTAATCGGGAGAATAAAAGGGTACATATTCTTCTTAATAGCCATTATCCATTCGTGGCGTTTATAACTTCCCGTGAAGCTGATGATCATTATTTGACTTTCATTAACGATATTGAGCTATCAAATACCTTCAAACCTTATTATAAAGTATTATATCTTGAGCAGCTGAATGAACCTGTAAATTATACTCAACAAGGCAAAAATATAATTATTAAAAATGAAAACAATTTACACCAAGATGAATTGAAACAACTTGTCTATTGGAAACCAAAAACAGTAGGGGAAATCGTGTTTAATTATTGGGACTAAGTATTATAGAATGTCAGATTACAAGTCCCTCGGCAATGTCTACAACCGTACTTCATGCGGATGTCAGCTGGAAACGGTCGCTCCCGATATTCCTCTTCTATAATTATACTGCCTGAAACATTTAGCTTGCGCCAAACCCACGCCTCATAGATCAATCCCCAATTCTTCAAAAGAAAAAGTCTCCGTTGCTTCTACATCCTCGTATTCAGCACTGCTGAATGAAAATGTGACCGTCTCTTTCATCGCTTTCAACTCCTATTTCAAACTGCTGTTTTCATTCTCCAGAGGATTAAGCATGCTATTATACAAGTCTTCCATTTTCCCAATAAATACATCAAAATCATTGACTGTCATCTGAACGCCTTGACCGAAGCCATTTTCCCGCAGAACAGAATACAGCGTCTCATAGTTGCTTATACTTGGATTCGCGTCCTCCGCAGTTTCAGGCTCAATGCCATTCAGTAATTAACAATCATTGTGACGCCGCGCTCCGTTACCAATGTGCTGTGCTTCAATTCTTCCATCCAGTATTTATTTGCGAACTGGAAAGTACCGAGGCGGTTTTGCAAAGTGTAACTCCCCAGATTGATGAAGAGCGGTTTGAACTCCGCCAGCTTAATAAACTTTCACTGCTTCATAGCTAAAACCGCAATATTCGTAGTTTTGCTTTCTATACATATCCTTTGGTGTATCCTCCCCGTCGGCTACCAAAATGACTGTTTTGTTCGGGAATACTTCCATCGCGTATTTTTGCAATCGGCTTCCAATGCCTTTATTCCGAAATGATACATCAACAAATAGATTATCGATTTCCACTGTTTCCTCAGCAGCAATCAATTCCACAGAGCCGGCCGGTTTTCCTTTATAAAGGGCTAAGACTTGATGAATATTCGGCTCGCTGAATTGTCGCTTCAGTAAATCTGTCTTCTGCTTTGCGAATTCTTCTCCATACTGCACATCACTTAGATACTGTAAATCAAGGAATATCTTCAAATTATCTTCCGTGACAGCCTGAATATCTATATCTGAATTCATTGTTACTGAAGGGAAATGGTTCGGCTGAATCGCGTACAACTCCAGAAATCCGATATCGTAGCCTTTCCTTGTAAATATGTATTCAGTTCATGTGGCAGCTCTACACTTTCCCGAAAGCAGAATTTCACATGGTTCTGACCTTTGCTGACATGGAACGTCCTGAGAAACTCTTCCTTATCTTCAAAATCCTCTATAGACGGCAAGTCTTTAAATGCAATAAAATTACTGTCATATCTGGACAGCATCTCGGGGTAATGAACATGTCGGTATTGATTAGTTTCCGTGACGATGTTACCCAGTGTATATATATTGGCAAACGTTATTTTTTTCATTTGTTAATTCTCCTCATCTGCGAAAGGTCATTGTAATTTGGAGATGATCTCCCTTAATTCCAGCAAGTCGTCGATAACAATATCCGCCTGTGCCAGCTCATCTTCACGGGCAAAATCAAAATTGCAGCCAATTGCCAGTAAGCCGTTTTCTTTCGCTGCATGTATATCAGACAGGCGGTCTCCCACTACAGCCCCGTCGGTAATACAATATTTCTCCATAATACTCATGACCAAGTCTGATTTATTCAATGAAGCAATTTGCTGGATACTGAATGTTTCTGTCACCCATTGATCCAAATCATAATAGCTCACGATGGCAGCCAGATAATCAATTAGCCCGTTACTTGCTATGTAGATTGAACAGTCCTGCTCTTTCAAATAACCAAAGACTTCTTGTACGTTAGGATACAGAGCCCCGTTCCCCATCCTGATATTCTCTAGCAATCTTTCAAGAAAATAAGCATCAGTATATTTTCTATCCTCATTTGTATGATGGGGCAGCAAAGTTTCCCATACTTTCGGTAAAGGAGCTCCCATAATTTCACGAAATTTATCAATAGGGGCTGCATCGTTCCACTTGTTGATTGACTGTAAATGATCAAATGTATCATTCAGTGCCAGCTGTAAAATAGTATCTGTCTGAAAAAGTGTACCATCCATATCAAATATTATTGACCGTGTCATCGCTGTTCCCTCCATAAACTATTAAATTCATCGTTCAGTAACTGCGTTCATTTCCAATGAAATCATTCATACAATCAATTCATGCATTTCGCCCATGATGAACATCGTCAGACCGATTATCGATAAAGCGATTCCTACATAAAACGGCCATGGATTGTCTTCTTTATCCCGATCGAAAGTAAACAGCGTCACAATGCAAAAAATCAAAGATATCACCGGAATGATTCCGTATTCCGGACCAAAGGCAAATGCAATCCCGCCAAATATCATTCCCAGTAGACCATACGGATTTTGAGTAGGTATCCTGTCCAGGTATTCCTTCTCGTCAGCAGAACCTTCTTCGGTTTTATCTCCCCAAACATCCAGTTCTTTCAGTCTGTTCAGGAAGTCAATCACTCTGTTAAAATGCTTCATGCAGCACACCTGCCCTATTATCGATGTCAGAACCGGCCATCAATTCATCGGCCCAACTATTGTGATCAGACGCCCTGTATAAGCATCCAGCACGACTGTCGGCCTGATCTCTTCAGATGTAACGGTTACTTCCCAAGCGGTTGAACGTATGGCTAACCTTACTATCTGTCCCCATTTGCGTTCCTCTCCTTTTCGTTTTATCGCACAGTCACACCTCTTTTTTCTTCCACATAGTAAAATTATATAGAAACTGAATAACCATACACAGAATCAGAAACAGTCCTAACCATACCTTTGCCAAAATGCTCCAATCCGTATAAACGTTTATAATAAATAAAAGTAAGATGATAAGGGGAATGTTGATCAGTGTCCTATTCATCTTGCGCCGATAGGAAAGCTTAAAATAATTTAATGAAAAACCTTTGTCCACTTTTACAGAATTCCGGAAAATAAATGAGAATAAAATAGTAACTGCCAGCCCTATACCAACAGGCAGAATAAGATCTACCATACTCTCCCCTCCTCGTCTTCTTAAACTAACCAAGAAAAAGGTAAAAACAGCCAATAATCATCAATAGTCGTTATGCTGATATACCACAAGATTATTCCAATAACTGCAAAAATCACATTTTGCCAAGGTCTCTTCACCCAGCTGAACGAGTGAGCCAGCGTCAATGACCACAAAATAAAAGGCACGATGAGAAGATAAAGCCCAATAGACCAGCTTCCGAGGAAACTGACCACATACATGACTAATCCCGCCAGCCAATACGTTCTTGCAACATTTTTAACTATGGCTAAAATCATTAAAAGGAAGCCGACTAAAAATAGTCCATAAAAAATGAATGTCCACATAGATACTTTACCTCGCTTTATTTTTTTAAAGATAAAGTCCTTGCCGCGGCAAGATAAGATTATTTACTTCTTTCCAAAATTTCACGTTGAAATCTCGCCAGTAATCCATCCCTTAATGAATGTCTCTAAAGATGCAGCAACCCAGGTCCTGCTGTCATCTTCGTGGTTCCACACATAAATATCCTCGGTTTGAATCGTTCCGTTCAGTATTCGATAGCAAAACAAGTCTCCGCAGCCGTTATCAGAGAAAAACAGCAACTGGTCGAACGACATATACATTTCCTTATAATCGCTAAAGTTCCTAAAGAACATATTATCCTCAATGATTCGTGAAACAGGCCAAATTAGATGACAATCAAAGCTATCAAATACTCCATTTGTTTCACTGTATAACTCTTGTAATTTCTTTGGAAGACCGACATGCAATGTATCCGTTATCTGTCTGATTTCCGATTCAGATGCTGGTTGTCTGAATGAAGAATCCTTTGAGATTTTATTCACATATACTCTCCACATATAAGTGCTCACCCATCCTTCTTGGCACGATACCTGCAACTATTCCTCAAAAAACTCCGACTTAACCCGGTTTAGCCAGTCATTCACTAATGTATTGAAAACATCAGCTTGCTCGATCTGGAGATTGTGACCAGCCATGTCGAGCACCGCAAAAGTCGCTCTCGGATAATCCTCTATGAGTCGCCAGGCATCATGGTATCCGACTATATGATCCTGCCGCCCTGTGATAATCAATACTGGATACACGAGTCCAGAAGAAAGATTGAACGTGAAGCCGTATCCATTTTCACGGATATGATTAACAAAGTCCGCATTTTTCCGCTTGGAAGGAAGCAGGATTTCATTTCGAAATCTTTTCCATTCAGTTTGACATTGTACTACCCCCATGGAACCAAATTCCTCAGCATCCTCTCGTGATAAACGTGACAGTAAGTCGCTGTCTCTTTTTAGAATGGTTTGTGGCGGAACCTTCCTTTCGGCGAAATCGGGTATAATCAACGGTGCCACAAGGAGCAATCCACGAACTTTTTCCCGCCGTGCATGAATGACACCTCTAGCGATATATCCACCGTAAGAATTGCCGCAAATAATAAACGACTGTTCAGGGATCAACTCATCCAACAGACGCAATATCGCTTCTAAAATATCATCGGAATTTCGGATAGATGGTTGCGCTTCGGAACGTCCCATACCCGGTAAGTCTATATAAATCCTCTTCCAGCCGCTCCGTTCCTCGAACAAGGGTTCAAATGAATGAAACATTACTTGATGGTCAAGTGTCCAGCCATGTATCATCACAACAGGATAACCTTCACCCATTACTTTATGATAAATTGACATATAGTTCTCTCCTTTATCTAGTGGTCAGTCCTGACTCTGCATTCTCTTCTTCCGATTAACTATATAAGCGATCAGCCAAAAGAACCACAGCAGCAGATTGGCATAAAGCAAGCCATAACGATCTACGTTTATAATCAAAAGAATCCCAGTTACCATTATGATAACCAGCATCAACCAATAGAATGAGAAACTTCATCCCTGACAAATTCAAAAGCAATTTCCGCTTTTTCCATATCGGTCTGTGAAGAGTTGAAAAGTTTAGCTGTATATTCTTTTATTAAAGGATCGGAAAAATCTATTTCGCTAGTTTCCTGTAAATATTCGTCCAAATTGTTTGACTCGCAAATCATAACCTGACTTTCCCCCATTCATTATCTCTTAATATACGAGTCGACCGCAGTTGGCCAACCATCATTAAAAAACAGTTTTCAGCCAAGTCAATATATAAATCAATGTCATCGGCTCAAACCACACCAGGCAGAATAAAATAATGAAAAAAGCTGCAGCTGATATGACCTTAACCACGCCTTCTTCCCTTCTCATAAAAGCGAGAAAGCTTAAAATTATACCGACTAGTAAAAGGATAAGCCCTAGTAATACAACCGGTTCCATCATGTCTGCGGCTGCCCAATTGATCCCCAAGACCAGCGTTCCCAGAACGATGAAAACTAGTGACCACACGCTAAAAGGTTTTCTCACATTATACTACCTCCTTAGAAGCATTTCCCCTACCCCTTGTTTCCGGGCTTCTGTGTCGACATATAAATCATTTAGTATCCATGCCTTTTTCATGGAGATAGATGAAAATGTAGGGTAAAGTTGGGTAATTCCTACTTGGCACTTTCATAGAAAGGTTTCACATAAAACCGGAAAGCATCTCTGAATTCTCCCCGCAAATTATCGAATGAATAGGCCAGCTCTTTTCTGGACATGTATCTCGAATCTGACAGGTATCTGATGCGGTCTTCCAATTGAAACATATTTTGTATACTGTTCAGCAGATCACGCCGCTGCTCCTGTGTGTAGTTCTCTTGGAGAGTAACATCCAATAAGACATCCCGGCTGTTTTCTGTAAAATGCAGGATAACTTCCAATTGTTCTTGGTTAATGGCTGCAGCATCTGTCCCGATCAGCCAGTCCTGTTCAAAGACAGGGAGCAAATATTGAGTGAGTACGACCATTTTATTTATATCTTCCGGCGAACTTTCATATGCTTTCTCCAGGTCTTCCCGATAGGTTTCTTTAAATTCATTCAGCAATTCCTCATAAGTCTTATCGTTGTAGAGCACCTCTGTTGGTTTATAGGTATAGCTTTTGTACAGACTGAATGGCGAAAAAGGATAGAACCATGTCATGAAGGAAACAAATATGATGAATATGGCTGAAAGAATCCCAGTTCTGACGAGCCTGCCTTTCTTTTTATTCATAACTTCTCCCTCCCTTTCCGGATTGATGAATTCAAGTGGAGGTTAGCCTTCATCAACTCTCGGGCTTTACGATTTGTATATGGAGTGCTTGAGCAGTTTCAGGAGGAGAAGTATCTACATATTCGCTTCCCCACTGCCCTTTCGCTATATTCTGCAATGTCTTCTGTTCCCTGAACCTGAACACCTTTTTCTTCTTCCCCTGGTTTATTGCGCGCGGCGACCATTCAAACCACTCCTTATTTCACGACAGATGACCGTTCCACTTTTTTCTTCACGAAATAAATAGTATATCCTGCTATCAGCAATATGCCGGCCGAACCTGCAGCCACTAAGCCAATAAATCCCGCAGCACGAACCCATCCGACTGTAAATGTCAAGAAAAATAAGGTATACCATAAGCCTGCAATGATCAAAGCTACAGGGACATTGAAAGGAAATAGCCGCTTCCAGCCGAGACCTAATAATACCGACAGGAGAATCATTATGACTGCGAATATTGCGTGTATACTGCTCCATCGAAACTCTATGCGGGATTGATCCGAATCAAACGACTGCGCAGCACTGTTCACGTCCATTAGTACAAGGATGGCGAGAATGCAGCCCGCAAAAATAAGGGTAAAGAATACAGACCAATTAATTCTTTTCAATACTCTTTGATTGATGATCATCCTCTCCCTTCCAATTTCTCCCGCCCACTCTCCTTTACTTACGCAGAAGACATGTAAAAGGTTGCAAAATTTTACAGTGAACTTCAGATGCAACTGAACAACCCGCCAATGAAAGCAAACACCTTCCGAGTCATACACTTGCTCCGTTCCTATCAAACCCGGACACGATCTGTGCTTAGCCTGAAATATTATCAATCACAGCGGCTTCTCCATTTATTAAAATATCAATCGTATCCGTGTCATCGCCTGTTGTGAATAAATACATATTTCGCACAGCACCGCCGGCTTCTTCATTTGTGAAGTCCAATTTTTATGGTCGCAATCCATTCCTGCTATCTCTTGATCCATCTCCTTAACACAATAGATGCTAATCCATCTGACTTAGCACACTTATTGATTCCTCTTGCCGTACTACCATAATAACCCACCTCCTGCCTGCGAGATCAGACTTTTCAATTTTTTTAAATCATGATGACATAGACCTAGTTTACTAAAAATACAAATAACGCCCGAAACATTTCCGGGCGTTCGTATGATTATATAATAGGGAGTTCATCCTAACCGACCGTTCTCTTTCTTTCAGCAAACACACTTGCAGTTCCGAAGGCGAACAACAACAATACACCAAGCAGCGTTAATTTAGACCACTCCAGTCTCGGATCAAATGCCTGCAAGAAAAAGGTGAACACGGGGATAAAACTCAAAGACATCATAACTAGAAAAGGCTCACAGTATTGAATCCCCTTTTGCAATAAATACATAGGAATTAAAACACCGGTCAGCGTGATCACTAAAATCCAGCCAATATTTTCTGCCATATAATCGACTATCAAGTCATATGTGAAAAGGAATGATAATAATATAATTCCGTAAAATCGTTTGGATAATATCATGGAACTGGTCCAGCCAATCGTGCCCAGCTGTTTAGAATAAATCGTACAAAGCACGGCTCCCAGTCCGCATAAAATACTTGCCAGTATCCCCAGCAGCATCTTCACATCAAATTGCATCGCCACCGCCGACTGACCAGTAAACACTGCGTAAATTAACATCATTGTCGTAATCATAGTTCCTACGGCAATTATCAAGGTCTCCCGCTTAACCGTTTGCCTTTGCGATAGAGCAATCAAGACGACAAACAAAGGGCCAATTCCCATTTCCAATGAACTCACGATAGCCGGTTCAATATACTTTAATGCAAAATAAAATCCCATGAAGGTCAACATGGAAGCTAGATTCAGCTTCAGTAAAGGATACTTAGCCTTCCCCCATCGATAAGATATTTTTTGCCTTTGTGCAAACCAGTGAAAATAAAAAGCGGTGATAAAAAAACTGATTCCGGTGAATAAAAAAGGATGAATAGCCTGTACGCGGTTTCCATAATAAACCTGGCTGCCCGCTGTCAGAATTGCGGACAGCAGGAGGGCCATGACACCTATCCAATAAGTGCTCTTGCTATGAGGCGCCACATGCTCCATAAAACCGTCCCCTTATCCTGCTTAGTTGATATGTTCGAAATTACCGACGGCGTAATTGAAAGATTCATCCTATAATTCCTGAATCATTTCCACTCGATTGCCGAATGGATCTCTAAACTCAAAACGGTCGAAACCTGGAATCGGAACTCCTTCTATGACTTGAATGCTATTTTCTACTAACACTCGTCTCCAATGTGCTATGTCATTCACCAAATACGCTAAATGGGCTTTAGTTGTCTTTCTATCAACACCATCCTCAGTCCCTACATGGACATCCCGATCGCCAACCTTCAACCAAAATCCTCCGCGGCCTTCTAATGACTCTGGTTTCTCTATTTCTTCCAGCCCCAATATGCTGCAATAAAACTTTTTCCCTTCCTCTTCCATCCCTTTTGGAATAGTAATCTGTGCATGATGCAGTCCAAGAATCATTTAAATTTCCCCCTCTTTTCAGATAATCATATAACTTGCTTTAACTTACTATCTTATCGCTAAAACGCTATAAATCAATACAAAAAGAGGACACCGATTCTCCTGCGAATGATGTCCTCTTTTTATCTATTATTTTCCCTCGTAATTCACACTATAACTGTCTTTGTGAAAGTGTAAACGCGCGAAAGTGTCCCGGCACTGCACGAAAAATGGCTGTAAACGAACCAAAAACAGCTTCAACCGAGCGTTACTCAGTCCGCAACGCGCCATTCACGATTTTCAACGAACCAAACCCGCCGTGAACCGCACCATTCCACTGCCGGCCAGAAGCCCTGCCCGCTAAGTCCGGCCGTTATTTCACCACAGTCACCGGACAGTTCGCATGCTTGAGCACTTTGTGGCTGACGCTGCCGAGCACCATTTCCTGAAATGCGTTCAAGCCGCGGCTGCCCATGACGAGCAGATCGGTGCCTGATGCGTTCACATGCTTGATGATCTCCTGGCTTGGATTGCCCTTCAATGTGGTCAGTTCCGAGTAGATGTCTGCTTCTTCCACCATCTTCAATACGGGATGCACTTTTTGTTCCCTTTTCAGCGCCATGCTTTCCGGCGTTTGTGTCAGTAGCCGCTCATCCATGGCTTTGCTCAAATCGGCTACAAAGATAATATCCAGCACCGTATCAGGCAAGTTGCGGACTAGGAACACGGCATGCTCAGCTGCACGCATGGCGTTTTCTGAACCGTCTATTGCTACAGCAATTTTCATTTCATTCCACCTCACAATAACTTCTCATATAATAATTCGCTTGATGAATTCAGCCCTTTGATTGTTACCTCTGTCCCTTTATCTGCGAGCTTCTGCTTCAGCTTAAAGATGGCACCGACCGCCGATTCATCCCACAGCTGACTGTTTTCAAAATCAATTACGATACTTTTTTCAGTTACCGCATCAAACAATTGAAGGAACTTCGAAGTGGAAGCGAAGAATAAAGGACCGCTTACCTTATAGACGCCCGATTCATTCGTAACACTCACGCGGGAGATCTTTGCAACAAAAAACAGCGAACTCATAATGACTCCAGCCACCACGCCGATGGCCAAGTTATGCGTATATAAAATGATGCCGACTGTAATCAGCATGACGAGCGATTCTGAACGGGGCGCAGACCGCAGAAATTTGAAGGAACCCCAGTTAAATGTCGTCATACTCACCATCACCATGACGCCGGCCAGTACAGGCATCGGGATTTTCACTACGAGATCCCCCAGCACAATGATCAGAAACATCAGGAATACACCGGCTGTAAATGTCGACAGCCGTCCTCTTCCTCCTGATTTCATGTTGATCATGGATTGGCCGATCAGCGCGCAGCCTGCCATGCCGCCGAAAAATCCGGTGATGAAATTGGCGATACCCTGTCCGCGTGCTTCCCGATTTTTATTGCTCGGCGTATCGGTCATATCATCGAGCACCTGCGAGGTCAGCAATGATTCCAATAAACCGACAACTGACAGTGCCAATGAATACGGCAGAATAATTTTCAAGGTTTCAAAGTTCAGCGGGATATCCGGCAGGAAAAATGCCGGCAATGTATTCGGCATCGTTCCTAAATCGCCGATAGTCTGCAGTTTGATGCCGCTGAACAGGGCCACTGCCGTCATGACGACAATCGCAATCAGCGGTGCCGGTATCGCGGTGAAAAAACGCGGTACTGCGTAGACTAAAATCAAAGTCGCGATGGCAAATACATAGGTCATGCCGCCGAAGCCCATCAGATATGGCAGCTGCGTCATGAATATCATAATGCCGAGTGCGTTGACGAAACCGAGCATGACGGAGTTCGGGATAAACCGCATTAAATTCGCGACACCCAGCCCTCCCAGTATAAATTGAATGATTCCTGTTAAGACGGTAGCTGCAAGAACATATTCCAGGCCGTGATCTGCCATCAAGCTGACGAGAACCAAAGCCATCGCGCCGGTAGCTGCAGAAATCAGCCCCGGTCGGCCGCCGACAAATGATGTAATGACTGCAATAGTAAATGAAGCATAGAGCGCGACACGCGGATCGACTCCGACGATGAAGGCGAATGCGAGCGCCTCCGGAATAAGTGCCAGTCCGACGACAATACCCGCCAATAAATCGGCCCTTACATTTCCAAACCATTGCTGCTGTAAAGAGTGCATAACGTTCCCCTTCCGTGTTATTTATCTCGAGACAGCATATCACCTTGAGTTATTTTCGTATAGGATTTTTTCTCTTCTTTGCAGCTCGCCGTCAATTTTCGTCATGA
Organism: Sporosarcina sp. NCCP-2331; assembly: GCF_023707945.1. NCBI lineage: Bacteria > Bacillati > Bacillota > Bacilli > Caryophanales > Caryophanaceae > Sporosarcina > Sporosarcina sp. NCCP-2331. The sequence continues at coordinate 14,674 of NZ_BRCD01000036.1, read as the reverse complement.
TAAACAAGCACTCTTCAATCTCATATTCATTCCGGTACTTTGTATAATACTGAAAGCATTTTTCCGCATGCTTCTTCCATTCGTGAAGTTCTTTCACAGTGCAATGTACCATTTCTTGCTGCACAGCTTTGCGATCCATTGTCCATCACCTCATCAATTAATAGGGGTTCCCTGGATGCCGGCCATTTTTCTTCTTGTCTGCTGTACGATTCTTGTATAAATTCCCTCTCTTAAACTCCGCCACGTCATACACCGCCACATAGGCATGCTTGTCCACATCCCGAATGATCTCCTTCATCTTACTGTCTTCGAGACGATGGATAATGCAAGTGATTTCCATGAAGTTTTGATTGGAATAGCCGCCTTGCACCGTTTGGTACGTAGCACTGTGACCCAGACGGATGCGGATTTCCTCAATCATCGCTTCAGATTCATCGGTCATGATTTTATATGCCTTTGAACCGCTCAGACCGACTTCCATAATACTGATCACTTTTGACGCGATGAAATAAGCAATCGCGGACATGATGGCCCCTGTCAGCCCGAAGACGAATGAAACAATGATAAATACAAAGATATTCAAAAATAAAATCAAGTCGCTCGTCGCAAACGGCAGTCTTCTTGAAAGCAGTACGGCGAGCATATCAATACCGTCCAGAGCGCCGCCGTTCCGCAGTGCCAGCCCGATTCCGATCCCGATAATAATGCCGCCCACTACCGTCACTAGCAATGCATCGCCCTGCACAATAATCGGCACATGGTGCATGAGCGACGTGCTGATCCCGAGTGCAGCAATCCCGATGACAGACAGCACGGCAAACCGGCGGCCGATCTGAAAATAGCCCAGAATGATAAACGGGATATTGAGTACCGCAATCAACATACCGAGTGGCACGCCGAATAATTGCGAACCGACAATACTCAGTCCCGTCACACCTCCGTCTGAGACTTTATTCGGAATAAGCACGGACTCAAGCCCATATGCCGTAATGACAGAGCCGGCCACTACCATAAATGCTTGAAAAAAGTTCCGAATCCATAGATGCTTCTGCTTTACCATTTTCACCATCACACCGCCTCTTTCCATTTTCATTTCGTGTGCTTTCTTTTAGTATACCCACTGCGGCATTTGGTCAGTCCCTAATTTAATGAAGGTGCCGCTGTTTCGCTATGAGCGCCCCGAGATGCTGTATGATCAAGTTCACTGGCTCTATGATCACTTGGAAGTCGCCTATGAGCGGCGAAACTTCTGCTATGAGCGCCCCGACGGAATCTATGAGCACTTAGCCGCTTTCTATGATCATCCGGCCGTCAAGTTTTTGGGAATATGGTATGATGTAGAAAAACATGAACGGGGTTTTCATCTTGACACAAAATGAGGAGCAGAATCAGACGACCTGTGACTTGTACCGGAGCGCCATTGAGTTTATCGGAAAGCGCTGGACAGGAATCATCGTCTATCAATTATTTGAAGGACCGAAACGCTATCACGAACTGCTGAATTCCATCGACGGTATTTCGGACCGTCTATTATCCGAACGGCTGAAAGATTTGGAGCAGGAAGGGCTGCTCATCAAGCATGTGCTCGCTGACGCACCGAAAAAAGTCGAGTATGAGCTGACGCCGCCGGGTTATGAATTCAAGAAAGTTTTTCAGGCCATGATGGACTGGGCGGCGACAAAGGAAGAGTTCAAGCGGCAAATGAAATGACGGACGCCTGTGCAGCAACCATGGAATTCACATGCTTGCTGCACAGGCGTTTTTATTTGGGAGATGAATTATAAAGCCTTTGTAAACTATCGGGATGGTCGCAGATCCGGTGATAAAGTACAGTCAGGAGGAGTTGCTATGGAGGAACGGATATTGCTCGTGGAAGATGACGCGGAAATCGCACGGATCATACGCGACACGCTGCGGCTGGAAGGCTACCGGGTAACGTGGGCAACGACGGGCCTGGAAGGATGGGAAGACTTCCAAGCCGGGCAGTATGACACGGTGCTGGTCGATTGGATGCTGCCCGAAATGGACGGAATCACGCTGTGTAAAAATATCCGCCTGGCCAGTGACGTGCCGATCATCATGATCAGCGCGCGCAATGAAGATGAAGATAAAGTGACGGGGCTTGATATCGGTGCGGATGATTATGTAGCCAAGCCGTTCAGTTTGACGGAATTAACAGCGCGAGTGGCGGCCCAGCTGCGCAGATGGCGGCGTTATAACGGACAGGAACTGCAAGCAGAGCAGACAGTATATCGTGCCGGACTGCTGATTGATTGGCAAAGCGAACGGGCATTTCTCCACAACACGGAAATTTCATTGACCCGCAAGGAATTTGAACTGCTGAAACTGCTGGCGCAGCATCCGGAACGCGTCTTTTCCAAAGAGGAACTTTACCGCCACGTCTGGCAGCAGGCAGAGCTTGGCGAAACCCATACAGTGACGGTGCATGTGAAGGCACTACGGGAAAAATTGCAGGATCCGGTCAAAGAACCCCGCTTCATTCAGACGGTCTGGGGAAAAGGCTACCGCTTTATCGGTGACCTGCAATGAAGATCAAAACGTGGCTTTTGCTGTCCTATCTTCTCGTCATGCTGCTGCCGATCGCTGCGGGTTATGGACTGTTCGCCTGGATCAACTCCTACCATCAAGATCAGAATGTAGAAGAATATTTGGCCAGCTGGCTGGAAGTGCAGAAAACAGAAGAGCTATTACAGGATCCGTCACTCTACCAACTGAATGCTGATTGGAAATCGATCGACAGTTTGGCTAACGATCAAATTTCGATTACGCTTTACTTGAGTTCGGGATATATGCTGTATTCTTCCCATCCGTTGAAGCCTCTGTCATTCGTTTCAAAGAACGTCCTCTATGAAGACTTTTTTAAGCTGCAGCGTAAATTCGGAACTTATATTTATAAAGAACCCGTTTTTGTCGGCAATTCGCTTGTCGGAGTCTATGAAGTGGAATTGCCGCGTGATCAATGGACGGCTGCGGTCAAACAGCGAACATGGCTCGTCGCCGCTTTATTTACCGTATTCTTCCTTGCATTGTTCATCGCAGTTGCTCTGCTCGTCAACCGCAAATTAATTCGGCCGCTGCAGTTGCTGATGGAACAGATGGCATCTTTCGCAAAAGGGAAAAACGTTGCACCTATGCCAAAACGGAATGATGAAATTGGTGAGCTGGCTGAGAGTTTTGCCGCTATGCAGGCAGAGTTGGAATCTGCCAAGCAGAAACTCGCTGCGGAACAACAGCAGAAAGAATTGATGATTGCAAGTATTTCCCATGACTTAAAAACACCGCTTACTTCGATTCGTGCCTATACGGAAGCATTGCAGTCAGGGATGCGGTCACCCGCAGAGCAATCGGAATATTACGATGTCATTGTCGCAAAGGCAAATTATATGCGGCAAATGCTCGATGATTTATCGATGTATACATTATTGCAATCCAGCACATATGACATGGAATTTGTGGCAGTCGAAGGCGATGAGTTTTTCGATATGCTGCTTTCCGGCTATCAGACGCTATGTGATGAGAAGCAAATTTCATTGGATATGCAGGTGGATGTGACCGGAGAATTTGCAGTCAATGCCAAACAAATGATGCGGGTTGTGGATAATGTAGTTGCGAATGCTATTTCGCATACTGCAGTTGAAGGAAGCATCGGTTTATCTGCAACTGATGCAAAGGTGATCCCTTCTTGGACATATGATTTTGTACAGCAAGCAATGACGGCTGATGACGGTTTATATTTGATTGTACAAAATGAAGGGAAAGGTGTATCCGAACAGCAGCTCACTCGTGTGTTCGAACCACTTTTCCAAGCAGACATGGCGAGGACAAAAGCCGGCGACCGCGGAAATGGGCTCGGCTTGAGTATCACAAAACAAATTATTGAAAAACACGGCGGCACGGTTCGAATGGTGTCTTCTGAGGAAATCGGCACGGCGATCATTTGCTGGCTGCCGCCAAGTAAAGGAGAGGAAAATGGATGAATTGGTTGAAACCATCCTTATCTATTATAGTCCTGCTGTTTTTCGCAGTCGGACTGGCAGCATGCACTTCTGAAGAGAGTCAATTTTCACCGCAGGAGGTGGTCAATGCCGCACTGAAAGAAGCGGATGAAACTACGTCATACTACGCCGAATATACGATGCATTTCAGTGACGATGAAAGTGATTTTTCTGCAAAAGAGTGGGTGTCTGAAGATGGTAAAAGAAGAGTGGAAATCGCATCTGGGGACGGGGACGGGGACGGGGATGAGCAGAGTATTGCAATCAATGACGGTCAGCAGCTGTCAGTTTATGATCAAGCAAGCAACACCGTCAATATCATGAAGTTTTCTAGCGAAGACCAAGCAGCGCTCACGCAGCAGTCTCCCCGCCAGCAAGCTGAGCATTTATTGAAACTAATAAAAGACACACATGATTTCACCAATGAAGCGGATGAAAAAGTTGCCGGACGAGATACTTTCCACATAGTCGCAAAGACAAAAGACGATGCATCCTTGATTGGCGATCAAGAAGTCTGGATCGATAAAGAGACCTGGATGGTACTGAAATCGGTTTCAAAAAGCGCTCATACTGAACTGATACAGGAATATACGAAGATTGATTTCAAGCCCAAATTGGAAGAAGAATTATTTGTCTTAGATTTCCCCGAAGATGCGACTGTTGAAGTAATGGATGAGGAAAATTACGCACCAAAGGAAGTTTCATTGGAAGACGTAAAGGAATCACTTGGTTCGTATTATCAAATACCTGAAACAGACGGACTTCAATTAGACCGGATTACTGTATTAGAAGGGATTGAGGATCGTCCGGAGTATTCGTTTGACTATAAGAGAAATGACTTGCCCGCCTTTTCCCTGACTGTTTTAAAACCATTGCCGAATGCAGTAGACTTCGGGCAAGTGGGTGCTGAAGAGGAATTGACCATCCGCGGGCAGCAGGGAACGAAAATGGACAGCAGCGGATTCCGGTTCATGGAATGGGAAGAGGAGGGATTGCAGTATAATATCATATTGGAAAACCCCGAAATTGATTTTGACGAGGCACTAACCTATTTAGAATCGATGAAGTTGACAGAAGAATAGATGAGGAGGAATTCTTGTTGAATTGGTATTTGACAGTCATCATGTTTTTGCTGATCTATTCAATCAGCGTCACCTTGCTGTATTTGAAGCAGAGTAAAAAATAAACTCAAGTAATCCATGCCCCTGCACATAGATGCAGGGGCATTTTTTGAGTATTCCAATACTTCCCTCATAGCTGATAAAAAAGAACTTTTTAAGTCTTTTTCACTAGCTCATAGTAAATACTATGAAAAAGCGCTATACTATAAGCACCTACTTTCATCGGTAGTTTCATATTTTCACTGAACACTCATTCTTATTACATATAACTCATGAAAATCCGATGATCATTAATTGTCAGTCAGGAGAGTGGAAAAATGGGTACTTTCAAAAGTATTCGGGGGAAGTTGCTGTTTGGTTTTTCGGTGGTCGTTCTATTAATCGTGCTGGTCGGGTCATATATGATATATACCCTGCAGCAAAACAATAAGTTAACACAAAATATTTTGGAGAAGGAGCTGCCGCTGCTGATTGCAGATGAGCAGCTGTCTCTAGATATGGCGAACCGCATAGCTACATCAAGAGGCTTCATCCTGACAGGAGAGCAGCACTATCAGGATTTATTTGATGAATATACTGCGGACAGTGCAGCTGATCAAGAAGCCATTCGTGAACTCGGTACCAGCCAGGAGACGATGGATCTGATGGACCGCACAGTCAAATGGCGGGAAGCGATCACGGATGATGTATTTACAGAGTATAAGAGAGGCAATGAGGAGGAAGCCCGCGTCAATCTGCTCGCATTAAATGAGGAAGCCCTCTCCTTGATGGGCGCCTATGAAGAGACTGCCAGTAACCGGGAGCAATTCATCATTGAACTGGAAAAAGAGATGCTGGCAGGCGGTAAAACAACTGCCATTGTAGTAACCAGTGTGATTATACTGGTGATACTGCTGAGCATTGCCGCCGCGCTCGTCACATCGAATTCAATTACCCGGCCGCTTGGAATCGTCAACGACCGCATGAAGCGGCTGGCAGACGGCGATTTGACCGGCGAACCGCTTGAGACTCATCTTCGGGATGAAATTGGACAGCTAATTGCCTCTACGAATGAGATGAACAGAAGCACTCATCATCTGCTCGACGAAATCGGGCATGTATCCTCCACTGTTTCTACACAGAGCGAGGAGCTGACCCAGTCAGCTAATGAAGTGAAAGCCGGCACGGAGCAAATTGCCACGACGATGGAAGATTTGGCACACGGTACTGAGTCGCAGGCAGACAATGCGTCCAGCCTGTCAAGCAATATGGAATCTTTTGTGCTGAAAGTCGCTGGTGCCAATGAAAGCGGACGTTTCATTCAGCAGTCTTCTGATGAAATTTTGGGAATGACGGTTGAAGGCAGCGAATTGATGAATTCCTCTTCCAAACAGATGGGATTGATCGATAAGATGGTGCATGAAGCTGTCCTGAAAGTAGAGGGGCTGGATCAGCATACCCAACAGATTTCGGAACTCGTCTCCGTCATCCAAGACATTGCGGCACAGACCAATCTGCTCGCCTTGAATGCAGCAATTGAAGCTGCGCGAGCCGGCGAGCACGGCAAGGGATTTGCAGTCGTGGCTGATGAAGTCCGGAAACTCGCTGAGCAGTCTTCCGCTTCCGTAACGACCATTACCGATATCGTCCGTCGGATTCAAAGCGAGTCCAGTATGGTGACAGATTCGCTTCAAATGGGTTATAAAGAAGTCGAGGAAGGAACGGGCCAAATCGAGCGAACAGGAGAAACCTTCCAGAAAATCAATGAGGCCGTAACAGCAATGACTGAACGAATCCGCGGTATGGCACAAGATCTGCAGGCTATTTCGACGAACAGTGAAGAAATGAGCAGTTCTATCGAAGAAATTGCTGCCATCACAGAAGAATCCGCAGCTGGAGTACAAGAGACATCCGCTTCTTCCGAGCAGGCAAGCAGCGCGATGGAAGAAGTCGCAAAAAGTTCGGGTGACTTGGCAGCGTTGGCAGAAGAACTGAATAATCTTGTCCGACAGTTTAAACTGTAATTATTTCAAATCTTAAAAGCGCCTGTTCTGTAACCTTCAGAACAGGCGCTTTTCTAATTGCCTTTCAAGATTCATTCCAACACTCACATCCTACGCATTTACACTGACAGCATTCTTTTCCCTTTAAGGTACTATTACCCAGCCCCTCCTTTAAAACACAACGGATGATCATAGAGTAATCTAAGTGTCCGTAACGCAAAGAGAGCCGCCCGCAAAGCCAATTAAAAATGACTTTACGGGCGGCTCTCATTAGTTATCTGCGTAGTCCAGCCGGCTTTTTCAGCGGATTCTTCTCCATTAAATATGAAATGAACGTCGCGTCTTCCGCCAGTTTCGAATGTGAATGATTCAACAACACTGCAAGGTTTTTCGCATCATCCAGCGCTCTGTGCGCCTGCTTCACGTCAATCCGATGTGCGTTCAGCAGCTGCTGCAGTTTGCCGTTTTCAAAACCATAATCTTTCCATCTGATCTGCCGGACGGAACAATACCAGTCCATATCAAGCGTTTCGGGCAGCAGCCGGCTGACGAACCCCCTGTCAAATGCAGCATTATGCGCCACGATCCCATCTGCCTGGCTTAAAATTGATATGATTTTATTCATATCAAGCGACTTCCCTCTCACCATCTGATCATGGATCCCTGTAATTCTCGTAATTGTCGAAGGTATCGAATAAAACGGCTCCTGAAACTCGCAATACTCGTCTGTCACACGGACAATCCTGTTGTTTTCAAATTCACCGAGCATGACTCCGAGTTCAATCACTTCACTGCCTTCCGCACTCATACCCGTCGTTTCCACATCTATAAAGGCTATCTGTTTATTCATTGGAAAACTCCTTCACTGTCAATTAATCACTAGTAACTAACTCTTCCAGCGCCGTCTTTTCTTCTATTATACCAGCGCACCCATGTTCTGCAGTAACATCTTGCTCTGATCATTGACAGGTTGCCAGACAAATCTGTCTGCTGTATACTAGCATTGCTAACATAATTGTCCGTACGGGTGCTTGAGTGAATCAGGCTGAGATAGCAGATGAAACCGCTGCTGACCGTGAATCTGATCTGGGTAATGCCAGCGTAGAGAGCGTGTTCGATGGAATAATCGGGATGAATTTCCCTCCTCGGCTGTCTGCTCTTTCAGACGGCTTTTTGTTTAGGCAAAAATAAAAGGAGTGGAATTTATTGAAGAAATTAAAGTTTACAGATTTGCTGATCACCATCATGATCGGCGTGGTCTTCGGCATCCTCATGAAATTCTGGGATGACCTATACACTGTAGTCAAACCAATCATGCCGGTTGCCCGTCAGCTGATCTATGGAATGTGGTTCATGGTGGGTCCCTTCGCCTACCTGCTCATCCGCAAGCCCGGCACCGCATTGATTGCAAGTATTGCAGGTGCAAGTTTATCGGCGTTTGCAGGCCATGGCATTGAAGTATTAATGTACGGGTTTGTACAGGGGCTGGCAGCTGAATTAGTATTTGCGGCAGCCCGCTACAAACGATTTTCCATGCTGGTTGCAGGACTTGCAGGTGTTGCTTCCTGTGCTGCCAGCTTCACACTTGATTTGGTGTACGGTTATGCCGCGCTTGAAACTTGGGCTCTTATTGTGAAATATGGGCTGCGTGCGATCAGCGCATTTATCTTCACCGGCATATTTGCTGTACTGATTGTCCGCGCTCTTGAAAAAACAGGTGTGACATCTTTAATCCGTCCCGTTGATAAAAAAGAATACTCGATGCTGGACCGGTAACATGAAGATGGTTCATTCGAAACAATGCCCGGCCGGCGTCACCAATCTGCGTCTGAAATTTCCGGGTGAGGATTCATTAGTTTTCAAAGATTTCTCGTTTTCTGTGCAGCGGGGTGAAAAAGTTCTGCTGCTCGGACCAAGCGGCTGTGGAAAATCGACACTGCTTCAAGTACTGAGCGGCATCATTCCCAATTCCATTGAGCTGCCAATGAAAGCAGACCAAATTGTACTGCCTGAATCTTGGGGATTCGTCTTCCAAGATCCTGATACGCAATTCTGCATGACGTATGCAGATGAAGAACTGGCATTTGTGCTGGAGAATTTGCAAGCCCCGCGGGATAAAATGGCACCTTTGATTGAAGAAGCGTTAAAGCGTGTAGATCTGCAGCTGAACACATCACATTCGCCAATCAACGAAATGTCGCAGGGCATGAAACAGCGTCTGGCGCTGGCTTCTGTACTTCTGCTGGAGCCCGATGTCCTGTTTCTTGATGAACCGTCTGCCCTTTTGGACCCCGATGGTACGGAGCAGATCTGGTCTTCCATTAAGCAGGCTACAGCTGATAAAACGGTGATCATTGTAGAACATAAAATTGATTTGATTGCCGACTGGGTAGACCGCGTTGTGCTGTTTAGCGACAATGGAGCTATCATCGCAGAAGGTCCGCCGGCGGCTATTTTCGCTGATTATCAGAAAGAATTGAAGCGCTATGGCATCTGGTATCCGGGCGTGTGGAAAGAGTATCTGGAACTGAATAGTTTCCGCTCGATGATGCACAACCGCAAGCCCGTCGGTTCTTCTAATAAAATTCGGTTGAAAGACTTTACCGGTTTTCGCGGAAACACACCAAAAATCCAGGCAGAATGCGCAGAGGTGAAGTCAGGGGACTGGATCACGATTACAGGTGAAAACGGTACAGGTAAAAGTACTCTGCTGCTGTCACTTATGCAACTGCTGCGAACAGAAGGTATTTATGAAGTAAACGGCGAGCCTGTTATCCAGAAAAAGAAGAAACGGCATCTTCCAAAAGGCCTGTCCCTCGTCTTTCAAAATCCCGAGCTGCAATTTGTCACGAACTCGATTGCAGAGGAATTGACCGTTTCATTACACGGCATGCCAAAGGATCAGGCGGAAGCGTATGCCAAAGAACTGATGCACTTGTTTAACTTGCCGGATTCAGCCGGCCGCCACCCCTACCAGCTCTCAACAGGTCAGAAACGCCGGCTTAGTGTAGCAACAGCGCTCACTCCCGGAACTGATATTGTGTTGCTGGACGAACCAACTTTCGGACAGGACGCCCGCAATACGTTCGCGATACTTGAAAAACTCGAGCAGCTGCGGACGGAAGGTGTCACGATTCTAATGGTGACGCATGATATGGAGATTGTTGAACACTTTGCTACATCAGTCTGGACAGTAGCTGACGGCATAGTGCACACGGATTCTGCGGGAGGTGACCGGAATGCTCGCATGGTTCACGCCTGAGCGCAAAACATGGCTGTTTCAAGTGAATCCTGCGCTGAAATTTGTCGTGTTCTTTGCACTATTACTAATCACGCTCTTTAATCAAAATTTCCCGTTCGCTGTCTGGCAAGCTGTTTTTTATGGAGTGTTTTTCTATCTATTCAGCGGCTATTCCATCAGGAAGCTCGCCCTGCTGTCGATTCCGCTGCTGATTTCATTCCTGTCTTCCGCACTGACACTGATCCTGTTCGGTAAAGGAGATACAGTGCTATGGCAGTGGTATTTAATCAAGATTTCTGAAGAGAGCATACAGCACGGTCTGCTGCTCGGCAGTAAGTCGCTGTCATTCGGATTTGTCGGCTTCACATTTCTGCTGACGATTCAGCCTGTGCTGTTTTTCTACGCGATGATGCAGCAATTTCGGCTGCCGTCAAAATATGCATACAGCTTTATCGCGTCATTCCGGCTGATCCCTGCCGTAACGGAAGAACTTCAGATTCGCAGGAATGCGTTGAAAGTGCGGAATATCCAATTTTCGAGAGGTGTTAAAGGCGTTTACGAACGTCTGCAGATGTACACCGTTCCCCTGTTTGCAGAGAGTATCCGCCGTGCGCAGCGCATTGCGGTTGCCATGGAAGCCAAGCAGTATCAGATGGGTGCAGCGAGGACGTATTATTATACTACTCACTATAGCCAGATGGATGCAGTGTTTGTGATCGTGATGATTACAGTCATTGCCACCGCCTTATCGCTGGCTTTTATATAAGAAATCAACTAATCGTTTCTATTTTATGAATATTCATTCATTATATGTTATTCTAGTATAAAGCAACATGACTAGAAGGAAGTGAAGAATATGCTCATGAAGAAAAGTGCATCCGAAGGTAAGATTGGCGACGTTCGTTTTATGAACGGCGTGGTGTCGTTCCAAGGTGTCAAGCTGAATGTGTATTCGTTTGAGACAGACGGTGTCTTAATTGATACTGGTGCTCAGTCTCTGTTGAAACAATTCAAGTCGTTTTTTGAAAAAGCGGATATCGACCAGGTGGTCATCACTCATTCCCATGAGGACCATACAGGCGGGGCGGGTTACCTGCAAAAAACATTCGGGCTTCCCGTCTATATGGATAAGAAACACATCGCAGAATGTGCAGGAAAAGCGAAGTACCCGTTCTACCGGAAAGCATTCTGGGGCAGCCGGAAACCGTTTACCGCACTGCCGTTCGGTAAAACATTTATGTCCCGCCAAGCGGAGTGGAAAATCATCGATACACCCGGCCACGCAGCAGATCATCTGGCGTTCCTGAATACAGAAACAGGCCAGCTGTTTTCCGGCGACCTCTATGTCAACCCAAAAACAAAGCTGGTATTGCGAGAAGAACATATCCCCGACATCATCCGATCGATTGAGACGGTACTGGCACATGATTATGAGGAAATGTTTTGCTGTCATGCGGGATATGTGAAGGACGGACGCAAAGCGATGGAGAAGAAACTGGAGTACCTTATCGGTCTTCGTGAACAGACACTGGATCTGCATGGCCAGGGCTTTGACGAGAAAGAAATAAAAAACCGACTGCTGCCGAACAAATATCCGATCACCAAGTTCTCTTCAGGTGAATGGGATTCGATTCATATGATTCGTTCGATATTGGCAGAAGCATAGGTTACTATACAAAAAACACCGACACAGCAATATACGCTGGCCGGTGTTTTTTGAAATTAACTCTTTAACACAATTCACTGCTTTCTAGTTTTATGTTAGCAGAAGCTCTTAATGTCATCGCTAAATAACTTTAAGAGTTTTGTAAGAATAATATTGTACACTAGCTTACTGAATGTAATTATAGATGAACAGGAGCTTTTGTAAATGAATATCATCCATAGAAATAGCTTAATGACGCTATTTTCTTGTATTATGCTACTTATTTCTATCATTGTCAGCCTAATGCACAGACAGTTTGGGTTTCTGGGAGACCATGTTTTATTAAACGGTACCGGCCCGTTCACAGGCAGTTTATTGTTTATGCAAAATTTACTTTTCATTATTCCGGTCATCCTTCTTATCACTTCGGTCGTCATGCTCAGAAAAAAACAGGACTCTGCTGTTCTGCCTTTTCTGATTATGCTGACACTGACATTCAGCAGTATTTCTATTATTGCAGGCGGAGACGGCTTAGTAGAATACCATTTTTCCATTTTTCTTGTGATTGCATTGATTGCATTTTTCGACCAAATAAAATTAATCATAATCAGTACAGCAATCTTTGCAGTCCATCATTTGGCCGGTTACATTTTCATTCCCGAGCTGATTTGCGGAACATCGGACTACCGCTTTTCTTTGCTACTGATCCATGCAATCTTCCTGCTGTTAATCAGCGGGGCGACCATTCTTTTTATTTATACAAAACAGAAAAATAACAGGCTTTACGAAGAAAAAGTCAGCCTGCAGCAGCAGACTATCCAAGATGTATTGGACAGCCTGAAAAAAACTGGCTTATCCGTTTCTGACTCAACTAGTTATTTATCATCCAGTTCGGAAGAGTTGTCAGCAGCCGGCAATGAAATTTCCTCATCTATTCAAACAGTTGCAGAAGGCACAGAAGGCCAGATGACCACCCTGCAGTCCGGTGTTGAAAGCATTCATTCCATACAGTTTCAAATTCTGCAAATTAATGAAAATGCAGAGCACATCGATACGAATGCCAAAGATACGCTCTTACAGATAGCAAGAGGAGATGCCAACATAGCCAGCATGACGGAGCAAATGACGAAAATCAATGATACCTTTCAGGCGGTTGTACATTTGGTCAATGAGCTGTCATCTTATTCGCAGGACATTGGCCGATACATCACCTTCATTTCTGAAATTGCTGATCAAACGAACCTCTTGGCACTGAATGCCTCGATTGAAGCGGCAAGAGCCGGAGAACAAGGTAAAGGTTTTGCAGTAGTCGCAGAGGAAGTCCGCAAACTCGCTGCCGAATCAAATAAGTCAGCTGCCGATATTCAGACTGTTATTAAAACAGTTCAAGAAGGAATTAACAGCGTTTCGGATAAAGTGCATGTCAACTTGACGGAAATCCAAAAAGGAACAGAACTGATTTCCCAGACAAAACATATTTTTGAAGAGATTACTCACTCTACCCACTATGTAAGCAGTGAAATCAGCAATTTATCTGCTGCTTCCTCTTCTTTGCTGAACCATTCAGAAGACACACAAGCAATACTTGGCCAAGTGTCAGCTATTACACGGGCATTCGCTGAAGACATTGAAACTATTTTATCGACTACTGAACAACAATCCGCAGCATCTCAAGAATTAAACCAAGTTTCCTCCTCCCTTCAATCGTTGGTAGAAGAATTGAACGCAATCGTAAGACAGATTACTGCCACGATGGCCGAAGACGTTTAACAACTGTATTTGCTTCATTATAAAAGGCGAATCTCCATTTTCGGCAGATCCGCCCCTTTTTTTATGACGAGTTAATTTCCCCACAATCCCTTTATAAAATGACCAATACTGCTGTAAAAAAGCATCTTTCCGATAGTAATGGTCGCAAAGATAATCAGGACTGAAATTACATACCTCTTTTTTTGATTGCCGAGTTCCATAATACTCCTCCCACTACCTACTAAAGTGTTTTAAACTTCTCCATGCCGTCACTCAGTGAAACTTAAATTCGATGGCTGTTTGGGGAGCCGCTCTTTGGAAAGCATATTAGTCAACGGCACATTCAAATCTACTTCATCAAAACGAAATCCGTCCATCCAGACTTTGCCTTTCCCTATAAGCAGCACCCCGAAATGAATTGACATACTCTCGGGTGGCACATCTAAAACGATGGCATAATGGTTCCATTCCGTTGTTCCTGAAATTGCACGTGAATCCATATTATCAAACTGAATCGGATCGCTAGAAGCATTATCAATCCGCATCCACGCTCCGCACTTCGTTGCATTTTCTGACTTCAGATAGCAGGACAGTCGCACTCTTTTTCCGTTATATACAGCAGATTGAAACTCCTGCATCAACGTAGCAAACTGCTCCTCACTGTTCTCTCCCGTAGAATATAAAACAGCCGACTGCTTTCCTGAATGAAAAACTTGAGTATCTAACTTGGCTTCATACAATTCTATATTCGTCCCGCTCAACATCCAACCCTTGATCTCTTGATGTTCCATGCCATTCTCCCCCTCTAATCTAAATATTTTCATTAGCTTGCGATACTGACCTGGCGGAAAATTATATATTTCCTTAAATGCCCTGGAAAAAGCCTCTTGCGAGTTAAACCGTAATGTAAAAGCAATAGT
>NZ_BRCD01000035.1:0-28665 GCF_023707945.1 Sporosarcina sp. NCCP-2331 | reverse complement strand
GTAAAGTATATATTTTTGATGTACAATCCGGCCAAGCCGCAGATTATAACGCATGCCATTGACTTGTGTTATCGGTACGGAGGCATCAATGAGACGCTCCCCTGATTGCCGATCATATATTTGCAGCAACGGCTCTTTTGTGTTGGCTGCTTTAAGACCTGCCGGATCGGCAAACAAGGTCCCTTCCCACAGTCGGTTCGTATGGATATAGCTTTTCCCGGTTTCATCGACAATAACGAAGTATTCGTCTTCTCTCAGTTCATCGTCCAGCAACTTGTGCAGCTTCTGATAGTTCGTATGGAATGATTGCTCGTTGGTAATAAAAGGCTGAATACGCTTTGTGACATCTTGCACTTTTCTCAACGCTCTTCTTGCTGATGATTTTTTCAAAAGTTTTTCCATCCATGTTCCCCCGTTCAGCGCCTATCTACTATATATTTACTATATCACATAACATGATAAAAGTAATATGAATTTTGAATAGTAAGAGTATAGTTGAGGGCTTTCTTGTTCGCTTAAGAAGTTCGGGAAATAAGAAGTACTGGATAATTTGCTGAGGCTAATTTGATAGCCGTACCAACTGTAAAGTCATATTCTATTCTTTCAATAGAATAAGGCACTTAAATTGATTTACACGATATTTTCTTTTAAACTGTTTAAATGACGAATTCCAAACTATATAGGAGTGACTTACATTGAAGAAATTATGGCTACTGCCGGTGCTCGCTTTATTTTTGGCTGCATGCGGAAACGAAGAAGAAGCAAAACCGAAAGATGATAATGAAATTTCTGTAGATACAATAGAGCCTGAAGAAGACGCTGCAGAAACAGATCAGGCAGCAACTGAAGACAGCGAGACGGCACTTGAAAAAGAAAATACTGAAGATCAGTCGGCTTCAACTGATTCCGGACTGTCACAATACGAAGAATCCGCTGTTCTGGAAGACCATTTGCCAATGGATGAGCTTACATCCCGCGTCGAGGCGGACAATCCGGGCAAACGAATCATCCTTTTCGAAAATCAAAATGGTGAAAAAGTTTATAAGAGTATTTTCATCAAGCACGACCAGCATGTGAAAATCATCGATCTAAAAGAGGATAACTTGCTTTTTGAAGGCCGAATTACAAAGTAAAAAGCACACGTAAACCTTTCAATTCAAGGGTATAAAAACATTTTAAACAGACCCCTGATTCGCTTATGAATCGGGGGTCTGTTACATGTAAAAATTATTTTGAAACTATATCTACCTGTTCTATTCCACGTTGAGGCGGATCGGAATCTAATTGTTCTCCTTTCCAATATACAATTACGCGCGCCCCTACCTCTAATTCTTTGTACTTGCTGCTTTCAAAACCATAATATGCTCCATCTTTTTCTTGTGCTATTTTTATTAACTCTTCCTCTTTCTTATTGAAAATATCTTCTTCGCTAACATCTGGTATAACTAATATTTGACTCCAACCATTTTCAGACGCTCTAATGTCCACAATAGTGCCTTCTTGTTGTTCCAAAGAACTATTCGTATCTTCTATGTTATTTGATTGTTCTTGTCCACAAGCAACTAGAAAACTCAATGCGACAAATAAAGTTAATAACTTTTTCATTACTCTCCCCTTCTATCGCATTAGACTGCATTTTCACAGTATAGTTACAAGATTTTTTTAACATAATAGCCCTTTTGCAATATAGGCACGATTACTTTTGCAGCAACCGCGCTCGACTGAAGAAGAAGCTTTTATTCACCTGAAGATAATTCTTTATAAAGCCCATTGTCTTCACCATATTCAAACTTGCCGATTTTCCCTTTCTCCTTAGTAGAGAATAAGACAACTCCCGATACATCTGCTGTCTTTTCTTCCTCACCATCTTTTGAATAACCGACAGTTGCAGTGAATGTATATCTGTTTGAATCTTTTTCAGTTTGTTTAACGACTGTGTCTTCCAAATTTAATTCATAACCAGAGAATTCTGCCGCAGTCGGATAAACTAGCCCTGACGTTGAAAAAAATGGGATTAGATAGTATTCAGTAAAATAATCTCCATATACTTCTGTGACGTACTGATCGAACTCCTCATTGACTTGCTTACCATCTACGACCTTTGTGTAATCAGGATTTAGAAGCAAATCCATAATTTTTTCGTCAGGACCGTTGAACTGAAGCTTTAGGACTTTTTCGACAATCCCCGCATTTGGATCCCCTGCCTCGGTATTTGAACAGGCAGCGAACAATACCCCAGTAAGTAGCAACATAAAACTAATAAAGGACACTTTGAAAACTTTTACATTTTTATTTGACATGACAGTTCCCTTCCTATGTTTTATTTACACAATTCGTTTTTGTAAAGATGCAATCATCATTACAAATCGTCTTCTCTTACTCACCAATTTAGTTCAATTCTTCAATACAGGGCGCTGATACTTTTTTCAGACTAGCGCCCGATTGCTTTATATATATAAATTAATAACGATACCAATTATCAACCCCGCTAAGCCACCAACTATTCCACCTATGATAAGATATAGACCATGCTTCTTTTCATCATAATCATTTTTTAAAACGACTCCCATACAAATAGCTACGATTCCCAATAGAATTGGAATAAAACCTAAAGCTAGGATTGCATTTAGCCAACCAATAACTTTTAGTATATTTCTGCTATCGTTTTTAGCCATATTTTCTTGTTGGACTGCATCACTAATTTCTTTGTTGGTTTCCATTTGTTCACTCCTTTGCTCTTCCATAAAAGTGCCCGTTTGATGAATTATTTGGTTGAAAGCTCTTCTACAGTTGACGTCGATATTATTTGCTCTTTTTCTTCTCCGTTTACACTATAATGAATTTTCATCTGCCTATTATCATTTTTATTTACGTTGTTTAATTTCACTTTCAGAATAAGAGTTCCTTCGTCTTTTATCTCATATCCTTGGATATTTTGTTTTACATCTTTAGCATATTCAATATCTTCGGGATAAACTCCAACAGGTTTATTTGGACGTCCACCATAAAACTCGTAAGAAATACCCTCTGTATCTTGTATCTCTGCGTCGCCAACCACTATCTTAATGGAGTCAATAACAGCAGGTTGGCTTCCAGACCATTCAAAAGGTAAGACCAAAGAGTAGGTGCTACCTGAAGGGAAAACGTTAGTAGACATAGCGCCAACTGTGAACTTGCCTTCGTCTTTATCCGAACAACTACTTAACACAATTAATATACAAACTGATAGAGCAACAATAATTTTTTTCAATGTAACCATTCCTCGTCTAAGTTAGCATTAATGACCCGAGGGCGCTCTTTTAATAATGTTATAGCGCCCGTTTGTTTAAGTATGTGCTTACCTCTTACTAAATTTCCCGTACACGTATGGACCAAAGTAGATGATTCCCCAACTAACACCTAACGCAACTGAAAATGCCGTTGATACATTCAAATCATGTTTAAACACAGCATTAATCACCAAGTTTACGGTGAAAAGAACTAAAAAATATAACAGGAATTTGAATATACGGTGCTCCAAATGTCTTCCCCCTTTACAATAAAATGACCCGATTATTTAACAACGATATTCCTTTCATATCTCCCTTTCATTATACTAAATATATCCAACAAAACTTCAGAAAAATGAAAAAGCACCGATGTGTCCGGTGCTTTTTCATTTTTTTCTATAGCGCTCAACTGAACGAGTTACAATAATTATCTGTGCATTTTTTAATTAACGCAGGTATCGGCGTGCCCCGGCGTATTCTGTTTTATACGGTTCCAATGTCAGCGGTACAATTTCTACTGTCCGTTTTGGATTCGGCGCGTGAATCATTTGGCCATTGCCGATATACATGCCCACATGATGTACAGTGCCTTTTCCTTTATTGTATGCAAAGAACAGTAAATCCCCCGCCTGTAAATTTTTCTTCTCCACTTTCAAACCGTTGACGGCTTGAACAGAGGCGTCTCTGGGTAAGTTTATGCCATGCTGGCGGTAAACGGAATACGTAAAGCCCGAGCAATCCAGGCCGAAACCGGAAGTGCCTGCCCACAGATAAGACAATCCATCAAAAGTTTTAGCCGTTTCTATAATTTGCTCTTTTGTCGGTTTCGGCATCGTTCCTTTTGCGTTTACTGTCTTGACAGTATTCTTGTTGATGTATTTCACACCGTCAGCGGGTGTCTGAACAGCAATTAGGTTCCCCGCTTTTCCAACAATCGGTAGCGTGGTATTAAAACTAATCGTACGGAAAGGCTTTTGACCTTTCTCATCCTGTGATAAAACAGCAGTCTTCGTTTTCACCATTGCCTTTTCGCATGATGAATAATTGGGATAGACAGTCGTCAAATGACTTTTCAGCATCCACCCCGGATAACCCGCTGCATTCTTCGGTGAAGATTGATCCAGAACAGCCACTTGCACCCAGTCCTTATGTGTCTGCAATACTTTTACTTCCTGACCGTAAAGGGCCTGTGTTTCGACCTTGCCTACCAGCCATTGTTTTTGAGGCAGATCCATTTCCTTCAGCCACTTGCCGATATCCGGTGTTTTACTGACAGCAGCTGCATCAACATGACGCTTGTCACCAGGCGTTTTCCACAGCGTAGCAACAGGAACATTAATGATTTGCTGTGCTCTATTATCCCCTTTATAGCAGGCAGGTGTGTCTGTAAATTCCGGTTCTAGAATTCGCGCAAGGAACACGGCAAAATGTCCGCGTGTCAGCGATTGATTCGGCTTGAAAGTATTATCGAGAAAGCCTGTTGTTATGGATTTGACAGACAATGTCTGAATATCCGGGAGTGCCCAGTATGTACTTGGCACGTCACGGAAGCGATAATCGGTCTTTCCTTTCAAGTCAAATGCACGAACAAAAACAGCAGCCATCTGTCCTCTTTTTAAGTTGCCGTCCGGCAGGAATTGCTGCTCGGCATTACCTGTGAAAATCCCTTCATCGACCATCGTCGCAATGAGTGCATAGTGAGGATGGGAAGTCTTTATATCGCTCAATTCTACACTCGGACGATTCTCCATCGGCAGATTAAGTGCCCGCTGGATCATCGCAGAAGCTTCTAAGCGCGTGATCGGATCATTGACTCGATACTTTTCATTCGGCTTTTCTAGCAGGATTCCTTTATCGGCTAAATATTTTATTTCTGCAGCGGCGGAATGTTGGTCTGACACATCTGTGAATACAGCGGCAAAAGAAGACAGTGGGAATGCAAAAGCTGCGATGAACAAAGCCAGCAGCATACCGCATAGTTTTTTCAAGTCTGCAACACTTCCAATCTATTAATTTTGTTTCATTTACTATACCTGAGTGAGATTTTTTTGTATAGAAAAAACTAAAAAGGAATCCTCCGCTACTGGAGAATTCCTGCAAATTGAATAGCAGTTCGCTGACTGCTTTAATTCAAGTAGCTTTACACTAATAACTTCTTCAAAATCGCAACTGCCTGATCAATTTCATCCTTCGTGACAGTCAGCGGGGGCAGCAAGCGGATAACATTCGTTCCCGCCGGCACAAGCAATAGCCCCTGCTGCTCTGCTTGCTGGATCACAGAACCGATTTCTTCATTCGAATGAATTCCAATCAGAAGCCCGTTTCCTCGCAATGAATACTTATCTGCTGGAATTGCCGCAGTCAGCTGCTCTTTCAAGTATGTTGATTTCTCCTGTATATCTTGTAAGAATGCAGGCTCGAACACTAGATCGACAACTGTCTGAGCGACCGATACAGCTAGCGGATTCCCGCCGAATGTCGTGCCGTGGGAACCTGGACCGAATGTATCGAACAACTCTTTCCCCGCTAAGAGTGCCCCAATCGGAAAGCCTCCGCCGAGCCCTTTCGCCAGTGTGACGATATCGGGTTTCAAAGCTGTCTGCTCGTAAGCATAGCGCGTGCCCGTTCGACCGATTCCCGTCTGCACTTCGTCAATGATCAATAGGATGCCGTACTTTTCACAAGTTTCCATTACGGCTTTTGCGAATGCCGGGTCAACAGAATTGACGCCGCCTTCGCCTTGGATGACCTCAAGCATGATCGCTGCTGTTTTTTCATTCGCTGCATTTTCAAGCGTAGCTGCGTCGTTAAACGGCAGCCATTCAAAGCCTTCCAGCATTGGACCGAAGCCTTGCTGAATCTTTTCCTGACCGGTTGCTGCCATGGCACCAAAAGTCCGTCCATGGAAAGACTGTTTAAACGTCAGTATATGATGTTTTCCAGTATGCTTTCTTGCCAGTTTGATTGCCGCTTCATTCGCTTCTGTACCGCTGTTGCAGAATAATGCGTACGCAAGACCGGTATCTTTCATCAGCGTTTCCGCTAACTTTTCCTGTTCAGGACTTTCGAATAAATTCGAGGTATGCCACAGTTTTTCACCCTGTTCGTTCAGCGTTTTGACAATCGCGGGATGTGCGTGGCCAAGACTGACGACGGCGATGCCGCTTGTAAAATCGAGGTACTCTTTCCCTTGATCGTCCGTGACGACCGTACCCCGGCCTTTCACCAGGTGCACAGAACGTCTTGCATAGTTATTGAATAATGAAGTCACACGACAGCCTCCTCATTTGTAATAATCGTGCCGGACAATTGCTGCCCGACAATCTGGACAGATGGAATTCCTGCCTGGAGACAGTCCATTGCCGCCTGCACTTTCGGGATCATCCCGCCGTAAATATCTTCCGATTCAATCCAGCCGTGAATATCTGAAGGCACTGCATGCGCCTGTGGCTGATCTTGAATCCGAATACCCGGCGTATCTGTTACAAGCAGCAGACTTTCCGCTTCAATTGCCAGTGCAATGCGGCTTGCGACTGTATCTGCATTAACATTTAACGGCTCCCCTTTGCTCGTTGCACCGATACAGGAAATGACGGGAATAATACCTGCTTCGAGCAATGAATCCAGAATCTCCGTTTTCACTTCCTGAATCTCCCCTACATATCCATAGGTCTCAAAATCCAGCAAATCACAAGTGAACAGATTCGCATCAAAACCGCTCAATCCAATTGCCTTGACACCTTCTTCATTAAAACGGTGAACGAGCGCGGGATTCACACGTCCAATTAAGATGGACTGGACGACACCGATGGCTTCTCCACATGTCACTCGAAAGCCGTTCACTACGGAAGATGTGATGCCGCGGTCCGCAAGTTCCTGATTGATATTGGGTCCGCCGCCATGGACGATTACTAATTGTATGCCTTCTTGCTGTAATTGTTTCACTCTGTCAAAAAAAGCGGTGCTCAATTCATCGAGCATACTGCCGCCCAGTTTGATAACCTGGCGCTTACGTACGGTAGGTTGCATTGATTTGGACGTAGTCATAAGTCAGATCGCACCCCCATGCTGTTCCCTTACCAGTGTTTTTCGGTCCCTGGTTCAGTTCCACTAAAAACTTCACTTCATGCTGCTTCAGATAAATCAGCAGATCTTCTTCAGAAAATTCGACGGGCTCGCTGTTTTCCACTACAAGCGTCGTGCCGATATAGATATTAATCGTATCCGGATCAACTGCCGCCCCGCTGTAGCCGATTGCTGCAATGATACGGCCCCAATTGGCATCACATCCGAAAACTGCTGTCTTCACAAGCGGGGAACCGACTACTGATTTGGCAATTTTACGCGCTTCTTCATCAGAAATTGCACCTGTCACTTTTGTTTCTATCAATTTTGTTGCACCTTCTCCGTCTTTAGCAATCATTTTCGCCAAGTCGAGTGACACCGCATGCAGTGCATTAATAAACGACTGCCAATCGGGATGCGCAGGTGTCAACGCATCATTTCCTGCCATTCCGTTCGCCAGGACTAGTACCATATCATTGGTAGAAGTATCTCCGTCAACTGTAATCGAGTTGAACGTAACGTCTGTTATTTCCTTTAATGCCTGCTGTAAGTATTCCGATTCTATGTTTGCATCTGTTGTAATGAAACCGAGCATAGTCGCCATATTCGGTTCGATCATGCCGGAACCTTTTGCCACGCCGGCAATAACGATTTCGCGATCATCCACCGCTGTTGCATACGCTGTATTCTTTGTAACCGTATCAGTCGTTAAAATAGCTTGAGAGAATTGAATGGAACCTTCCAGACTATCAATGGGCTGCAGTTGCTTGATACCTTCCAGCAGTGGCTCCATTTTCATTGATTCCCCAATGACGCCTGTTGAAGCGATGCCGACTAAGCTTTTATCAATTCCCAGGTGATCAGCTGTTTCTTGCTGCATTTGCAGCGCATCCAGCATTCCCTGTTTACCTGTGCATGCATTGGCATTACCCGAGTTGATGACGACTGCCTGCATTTTCTGCGTCTCATAGACGACTTGTTTCGTGACACTCAGCGGAGCCGCTTGGATCGCATTCGTAGTGAAGACTCCCGCAACGCTTGCCGGCACTTCGCTGACCAAGAGCGCCAGATCGTTTTTCTTATGTTTCAGTCCGCAATGGATGCCGACTGCCTTAAACCCTTTTGGTGACACAATATTTTTACGCGAGATACGCTTCATGCTTTCGATGGTTTCCATAGTAGTGCTCCCCTCAATTCTGGTGTTTTCTATGATGTCTATGAATCAAATAAATAATGGTATATTATCAATCCCGGTCGTTTCATCCAATCCATATTGGATGTTCATATTCTGGATGGCCTGGCCCGCAGCCCCTTTTACGAGGTTGTCGATGACCGCCACGATGGTTGCCCGGTTCGTTCTTGGATCTACTTTGACATGTATATCGCAATAGTTGGAACCGTAGACTTGTTTCGTCCCGATTTTTTGAATATCCGTCAGAACACGTACGAACGGACTGTCTTTATATGTTTCTCTTAAGCATTCTGCTAACTGCTTTTCAGTAAACTGGCCATTCACTTTTGCATAGCTTGTCGCCATGATGCCTCTTGTCATCGGCACCAGATGCGTAGTGAATGTGATGGGCTCCGGCTGGCCGGCGAAATGGTTCATCGCCTGCTCGATTTCCGGGATATGCTGATGCTGATGCAATTTATAGATGGAGAAGTTTTCGTTTGTCTCACTAAAGTGCGTAGCTGCACTTGGTTTGTTGCCCGCGCCGGATACACCGCTTTTCGCATCGATGACCAGCTGGCTTCCGTCAATCAACCCATTCTTTAATAATGGAAGCAATGAAAGCAGCACGGCAGTCGGATAACATCCCGGATTTGCGATGAATTCGGCATCTTTAATCAGTTCTTTATTCCATTCAGGCAGTCCATAAACACTTTTCTTAAGAAATTTCAGTTCCGGTGCATCTTTTTGATACCACCGTTCATACAAAGCCGGATCTTTCAGCCGGAAGTCGCCTGCTAAATCAATTAATTTAGGTCCCGTTCCTACTAGTGGCGGAAGTAAAGAAGTTGTTACGCCTGCCGGAGTACTGAAGAAAACAGTATCCAGCTGCCGGACTTTTTCCTGCTCTATCGCCTGCATAGGCTGATCATGAATATTCATTAAATGTGGATATTTATCAGAAAATATGGTTCCTTCTTCCGAAGATGTGAATAAATCAATCTGTTCAATTTCAGGGTGGCCCTGCAGCAGCCGGATCAATTCGAGGCCCCCGTACCCTGACGCTCCTATGATTCCTACCTTCATCGTCATCACCTCATTATTCATTAGTGATAAGTATACGTATGTATAATTATAAAGTCAACTGTATTTTTATTTATTAACAGTCAATTTATAAATGCAGTTATCCGTCTGCAGAAAAGGTATCAGTTCTTTCATTCAATATGGTACTATTATGGGGAGTATGAAAATTATTGTGACTACTGTATTTCAGGAGGCTATTATGGAAGATTTATTAAAACTATCAGGTAAAAACATTGTCATTATGGGTGTTGCGAATGAACGAAGCATTGGTTGGGGTGTGGCAAAATCATTATTCTCTATTGGCGCTAATGTCATTTTCACCTATCGCAAAGACCGTTCTCGTGAAAAGTTAGAGAAAGCTCTGGATAAACATGAATTGAAAGCTACACAAATTGTACAGTGCGACGTCAACAGTGATGAAAGCATGGAGCAGGCATTTAAGACTATCGGTGAACAAGTCGGCGTGATCCACGGTGTCGTTCACTCTATTGCTTTCGCTCATCAGCAAGATTTACACAATCCATTCGTAGAGACAACACGTGACGGCTATGCATTTGCGCAGGACTCCAGTTCTTATTCATTGGTCGCTGCCGCACGGGAAGCACGCCAATATATGACAGAAGGCGGCGCAATCATCACGATGAGTTATTTAGGCGCGGAACGTGTATTGGAAGGCTATAACGTCATGGGCGTTGCGAAGGCTGCTCTTGAAGCGTCCGTACGCTACTTAGCATCTGAACTCGGCGAGAAGAATATCCGGGTCAACGCCATCTCTGCAGGTGCAGTGCGCACATTGTCTGCTAAAGGAGTTCCTTCCTTTAATACCATCTTGAGTCAAATCGAAGAACGTGCTCCACTAAAGCGTAATGTTAAACCGGAAGAAGTTTCTGATATGACGGTAGCGATGCTTAGTAATCTGTCTAGCGGAGTAACAGGAGAAGTTATTTACGTAGATGCAGGTTATCATATTATGGGGTAAATGTTTGCGGGTCTCTTCGGAGGCCCTTTTTTATGGTTCAATTCCAGTTTCTTCATTATATAGTGAAAACAACTGTGTATACTTGACAGAACATTATTACTTATCTTATAGTGTTACAGCAATGCATAACATGGAGGTTATGCATAATTTTCATTATCAAAATACATATAGTTTTCAGAGTACTTCAGGAGGCAGTTTACAATGAATAGTTTTACCAGATTTGACACGCTGAAATTAGGGCTGACCATGTTTGCCCTCTTTTTTGGCGCAGGAAATATGATTTTCCCGCCGCTTCTCGGTCAGCAGGCAGGCACGCAGACATGGATTACGCTGGCGGGCTTCTTAATCACGGGTGTCGGACTCCCTTATTTAGGTGTCATCGCCGTGACGATGAGCGGGAATCAGTTAAGCGACTTGGCCGGAAAAGCCTCGCCGTTGTTCGCCATGATTTTTCCTTTAGTTGTGTATTTAGCACTTGGACCGTTTTTTGGAGTGCCGCGTACGGCGACTGTATCATTTGAGATTGCGGTTTCCCCATTTGTTCCAGATTCTTATACCCGGCTAGCATTGGTATTGTTTTCGATTCTTTTCTTCGCCGTGACGATCTGGCTGTCATTGAAGCCCAATAAAATGGTCGATCGGTTCGGCAGTATTTTAACACCAATATTGCTTGCTATCGTGACGCTCATTGTCGTGATCGGCATTGTCAACCCTGTTGGTGAAGCTGGTTTGCCTCAAGAGCCCTATTCCAAGGACTTCTTTTTCAAAGGATTTATTGAAGGATATGGAACGATGGACGCGATGGCTGCTCTCGTCTTTGCCATCATTGTCATTAATGCCGTGAAAGCGAAAGGGATTACGGATAGAAAAGCGATTACTTCCATTACTATGAAGGCCGGTACTATTGCTGTGATAGGATTGAGTCTTGTGTATGCAGGATTAGCCTATTTGGGAATGACGAGCCGGAGCGTGGCAGAAGGCGCTACGAACGGCGGAGATATTTTAGCGAAGCTTGCATATGCCCTGATGGGTAATAACGGTCTGTATCTGCTCGGCCTTGCCGTAACGCTTGCCTGCTTGACGACTTCCGTCGGACTAGTGTCTGCCAGTGCGTCCTATCTTTCAAGGGTCGCCACTGCGGTATCATACAAAGGATTTGTATTTATCATTTCCATCTTTTCTACTGTTGTTGCCAATATTGGTTTAACACAGCTGCTTGCGGTGACGATTCCGGTATTGGTGGGTATCTATCCGCTGGCAATCGTGCTGATAATTTTCCGTTTGTTCCATCGTTTATTCCGCGGTTACCATGAAGTCTATATTCTTGGTTTAATCGCTGCCGGCGTGATTGGAATATTTGATATGCTAAGCGCATTCGGTCTGGAATGGGCACCTGCAGTGAAGGTGCTCGGCTACTTGCCATTATACACACAGGGTGTCGGCTGGATTTTGCCGGCAGCAGTGTTCGGGCTGATCGGTTATGTGATTGCTGCTGCACAGGGTAAACCACGAGTCGAACAGCAATAATAGTTGTGTGAAAGCCTGTGATCCTGCAGGCTTTTTTATTTTGGCCAATCAAGGTAACCTGCTATTTCAAAGCCGTACTGAAAATCTGATTAACTATTACAGCTTTTCACCAAAACGTGTGCTTGACAGTCTGCAGTTTGAGATTTGACTGTGATTGCAGAGGATAGGGTAAGTGGAGAGAGACCGTTTCCCTGCGTTTCAGGCGGACGCGTTCTGGAGGGCCCGCGGTGAGCCAACTTGGTCGCTTCGCTCCCTCAAGTTGTCTCACCTGTCGGGCTAATCCTCCCAGAGTCGCCGCCTTCCACTCCGGTACACTGGCTGGTATTTTAATACTTTTTGTGTGAGCAGGTAGTATGAGCATAATATCTGAGATTATTATGATAGGTGTGGTGTTTCATGCACTACTTATCATTCTGTAAGGGCTAAGAATCTTGTGATCAATGCGTTTGCAAATTGAGTAACGGGACAAGTCAACTTATTCACACTCTGCAAAAAACAGCATTACATACATTTGCCAATACCAGCGTAGGCGCAACTGCGGGGTAGGCCGTTGCCATGAGCCAACTGGCGCGGTTTTCGCCAGCTGGCTCATGGCGTAAGGCAATCCCTCAGCGCCGAAGCGGGGTTAAACTGCAAACCCACACTTTGTTCAAACTTCCTGCCAAGTCGAGCAACGAAAACCGCACTGCCTAATTTCTGCACTTTACAAATCAACTTATACCATAACTCGAATCCTATAGTAACTTTGATTAGCTGCTTCTCCAATCGGCTCAGTTGCACAGAACTTCTTTTCATGGGATAATAGATGGACTACAAATGAATGAGTGATGACGATGACTAAATTTGTCCCAACACAACCATTAAAAAATTTCCAAACCTTGCCTGCAACAGGCGAGGTTTTTTTGTTGCTTAGGGGAAACACTAGTAGAGGAGGGAAACACTTATGATCAATAGTAACCAAGGACACTCAGCTTCTTCTATCATGGCGATCTGGATAAGTTTACTGAGCAATATTGTACTGACCATTTTAAAGTTGATCGTCGGCTTTGTTTTCAAAAGTCCTGTGTTACTGGCGGATGGCTTCCACAATGCGGGTGATGTAGTTGCTTCAGCTGCTGCATTGACTTCTATGAGGATATCAAAACGCCCTGCAGATGAAGATCACCCTTACGGACATGGCAAGGCTGAAGTAATCGGATCGGGTTTTGTTGCCATAATTTTAGGACTGGCCGCTATTTATATTGCATTTGAAGCAGTAATGGCATTATTTGAAGATCCGGCGACTGCCAGCAGAATCGCTTTATTGACCGCTGTTATCTCACTCATTTGGAAATATATTCTGTACGTTTATACGATACGTGTCGGGCGTTCGGAAAATAGTAAAGGCCTGATTGCGACAGCATATGATCATTTAGCTGATGTCTATGCCTCTCTTGCAGCAGTTGTCGGGATAGGACTGGCATTGCTTGGAGATTCATTCGATATTCCGCCGCTCGCCTATGGAGACCCGATTGCCGGAATCATCGTATCCGTTCTGGTTTTGAAAATTGCAATTGAAATCGGTAAAGAAAGTATTGATATTCTGATGGAAAAAAGCGTAAGTGATGAGCGCTTAACTGCCTTTGAAGAGCTCATTCATTCCATGCCTGAAATAAAACGGATTGACCGGCTGCGCGCCAGAGAGCACGGTCATTATGTATTAGTCGATATCCGAATCGCTATTCCAGGTGATTTGACAGTTCAGGAAGGACATGTGATTACGAGCAGATTGCGCAATTTGATTATTGCACAGAATGAAGACGTCGATGAAGTGTTAATTCACTTAAATCCTTGGTATCCCGAAAAGCAATCCGGTATACTTACTAACGAGGAGTGAACAAAATGAATCCATTAACAATTGAGACATTAGAAATCTGCGCAAAGGAAACGGAAGAAATGCTCCGTGAAGCAGATGAACATTTTTTACAGCAACCGATATCCTATCTGAAATCAAACCTACCAGAATTTTTCTATGTAGCATCTCCGGACTTTGAAGAATATAAAGTCGATTCGCTCGTGCTCGAAGTGGATGATATTTTCGGAACATATATGGCGCTGTTCGGTTTGCAGGGCAGAAAAAAAGAGAGCGAAGCCATCCGTTCATTCATTGAAGAACAGCTGCAGCAGCAATTACTGGGTTTCAGCATCTCCTTCTCTGACAATGAAGGACTGTGGGAAGTGAATATGCCTCTTGATCCAATTAAAGGATTTGATGAATCCATGACAATACAAGAGACTCTTCAGCTTCTCCATGGAGTGCTCGGCGGCCTCAGCCAAATGAAAGCAGGTAAGTAAGTGGCAGCATCACAGTTTATCTATACGTATATCCGGCATCGCGATGAACAGGAATTATGCCGGATGGAAATGCGTGCTTTTTTCGGAAGAGACGTGCAGGATAATGCCTTAATAAGCGATGTCGAGATCAATCCATCACGCAGTCCCTTCATCAAGGAGAGACTTGAAGTGTGGATTCAGGGAAATACATTTGATTCATTGGCAGAGCAGGCCGCTGAATTAGCTGTAGAGCAAACATTCAAGACTACCTGTTTAAATGACATGGAACTCACCGGCACGCCGAAGATCGGTCATGCGAAACGCCGGGAAATCGAGCGCAAAGTAGGCCTCCGAATTACAGGAGTGCCTGAACTGGATGATCCGGAATTATTGATTGGGATTGTGCAGCTCAATGAACGCTGGTATGCAGGAAAGCTGACAGAAAGTTCGTCTGACTGGCATGTGCACCAGCAGAAACCTCATATGTACTCGACTGCGCTCGGCACCCGGCTGGCACGGGCAGCTGTTAATATTGCGGTGCCTCACCCCGAAGGCTTGCGGGTGATCGATCCATGCTGCGGCATTGGTACGGTACTGGTTGAGGCATTATCAATGGGCATTCAAATTGAAGGACGCGATATTAATCCGCTTGTTGTCTATGGTTCACGGAAAAATATAGCGTATTTTGATCTTGAGGGCGACGTGACAATCGGGCCTATTGCGGAAGTGAACGAGCAGTATGATGTGGCAATTATTGATATGCCTTATAATTTGTTTACACATATTACGGCTGAAGGGCAGCTGGCAATTTTGAAGGAAGCAAGACGTTTTGCGAAAGGCTGTCTGTTTATTACAATCGAAAACATCGACGGAATGCTGAAGGAAGCTGGATTTACCATCACAGACCGCTGCCTTGCGCATAAAGGCACATTTTCACGCGAAGTCGTTTGGTGTACATAGGAAAGAAGAGAGGAAGTTTTGCTTCCCCTCTTTTTTTTATGCGATTTAAAGAATCACTCATGTTTGCTATCAAAATCCCCATATTATATTATGATAGAATTGATAAAGGAACCAGAGGAGGTACAACACATGAAAAGATTTACAGCGGCAGTATTGGCAGCGATTGTATTTGCAATTATTTACTCATCTATCTCGTATATACCAGATTCCCAGCGTGAAGCGAATGTTTATTATTTCGGTTTTTTCGAGACGTTTGCTTTTGTTGTCTTATATTCTGGTCCTGTTTTTCTTGTAAATGGTATACCTGTTTCCATCATGATTGATAATATAATTGAACGTACAACACTACATTCAGCAAAAGTCCGATACCTGAAAAAAATGGCTGTTTATTCAGTGACAGGGCTTCTTGCCGGCACGGCCTTTATTTTCGTTCTAATGCCTGTCTACCATCCCGCATCCATTATTTTTTCCTATGCATTGATGGGCTTTGTTGCAGCTAATATCTATTATCACCTGCTGTTAGCCATGAATAAAAGAAGATATCGTGCAGAGTAGTTAAGAGAAAGAGACCGCCGTAAATTACAGTGGTCTCCCTGTTTATCATTAGTACTTTATCATTTCCCGGCAGAAGACTCCCTCTTCAATCGTGTTAAGGGCAAAGCCCAACGATAAGGGGGAGATGAATGCCGGTTGGCGATAGCCAAAGTGATTCTAACTGTGATATATCGGGAACGTGTATTCCCATATGAAGTGAGGTGAAAACAATGCTAGTCAACAAAGCCTATAAGTTTCGTATCTATCCAACCAAGGAACAGGCAGTCCTCATCGCTAAAACCATTGGATGTAGTCGTTTCGTATTCAATCAATTTTAGGGCAATGGAACGGTACCTACCAGAAGACAGGCAAAGGATTAACCTATCATTCTTGTTCTGCTGAATTAACAAAATTGAAAAAGGAATTACTATGGCTTAAAGAGGTTGACAGTATTGCCCTCCAGTCCTCACTAAAAAATCTTGCTGATTCCTATACAAGATTCTTCAAGAAACAAAACAAAGCACCACGCTTCAAGTCTAAAAAGAACCCTGTTCAATCTTATACGACCAAGCAAACCAATGGAAATATTGCCATTGCAGGCGACAAAGTGAAGTTATCTAAACTAGGGCTTGTTCGTTTTGCTAACAGTCGGGAAGTACAGGGGCGTATCCTGAATGCGACCGTCAGACGAAATCCAAGTGGCAAATACTTTGTATCTATTCTAGTCGAAACAGAAGTACAGCAGCTGGAGAAAACAGAATCATCTATCGGTATAGACCTCGGCATCGTTGATTTCGCCATTCTTTCTGATGGCCGTAAGATTGACAACCATAAGTTCACATCTCAAATGGAGAAGAAACTAAAAAGGGAACAACGGAAACTTTCAAAACGTGCCTTGTTAGCCAAAAATAAAGGCATCCATCTATTGGAAGCAAGAAACTACCAAAAACAAAAATGTAAGGTTGCTAGATTACATGAAAAAGTAATGAATCAGCGGGATGACTTCCTTAATAAGTTCACTACAGAAATCATCAAAAACCACGATATGATCTGTATTGAAGACTTGAATGTCAAAGGAATGTTACGCAATCATAAACTAGCTAAAAGTATATCTGATGTGTCCTGGTCCAGCTTTGTGACGAAATTAAAATATAAAGCAGATTGGTATGGAAAATTACTGGTTGAAATAGACATATGGTTTCCATCTAGTCAATTATGCTCTACTTGCAGTCACAATAATGGTAAAAAGTCACTGGACATTAGGGAATGGGTTTGCTCTACTTGCCAAACACCTCACGATAGAGATATCAACGCCAGTCTGAATATCCTAAGCGAAGGGCTTCGATTACAATCCTTAGCCTAACTACACAATAAAACCGTAGGAACTACGGAGTAGCTTGGTAAATAAAAGAAACCTCTGCGAGTAAAGAAATACGCTTGCAAGTATGCTTTGTTCCCAAGAATCTCCCATCTTCAATCAGACCCCAAGGTCGATAAGTGGGAGTAGTTCAATTCAACAAGCAATTCTTCATATGAATTTACTAACTGGATCAAATACTTATCGTTTAGAATAATCTCTTGTATGTCCGGCAGCGCCAAATACTCTCGGATCGCTCTTTCAATCCCTTCCAATATTTCGTCAGACGTCTGCTGCTCCAGTGCCGTTTCGATATACACATAGGAACATCCTTTTTTTACTTTATACGATATCCCCGTTAGTTTATAAACCGACTTTCCTGCCCAGCGGTTATCCTGCAGTCGATGTTCCAGATTGAATGAAGTCACTTCAATTTCTGCCAGTTTGTCGATTACTTTATTCGAGAAAGATTTAATGTGTTGATGATGACTCATAAAGTTGATTTGAAGCAGAATAGGACTTTGCTTAGTGGAAATACTACCTTTAAAATCGGGTAGGTGATTAAATGAACAAAGTAGTTTCCATACTGTTTTTCCTGTTATTATTGATTTGTACATCAATGCTATTTTCAGATGAGGAAAAACCATCGATAGCACAAACAATACAAGAAGAAAATAATGGACAATCAGATGCAATTACAGAACCATGCGGGATCATACTGAATGCTACAGATAAACGCTTGGCAAACGCTAAAGGTGTAGCGTTAATCTATAAAGTGCAATTGAACCCGCCAAGTTTTGCCAGAACCAATATAAGCATTCTTGCCGTTCATCTTCCCAACCCCTCTTCATATGGAGACTTCGACAGCTATGATGGATATGCGTTTATTCCAAATGAAATTAGTTGGCGTTTTAAGCTTTATCCTACTCAAGAAGAAGGCGGTCCTAGTTGGGCTGGACGATTTGATTTAATTACTGCGGAAATGATGAATGTGGAAGTTCAGGTACGTCTGTCAAATTCAAAAACAGATAAGTTAGGACCTAGCATTTTGACAAACCGTATGGAAAAGTGCACGAACTAACAAAATGAATGCAATTGTTCTTTGCACTTCATATCCTTGCTGGACTCATTCTTTTTTCAAAAACAATCTTCTCGTTAGAATGAAAACCAGAACAAGATAAGCTATAACCCAAATCGCATCCATCCAAAAATCATTTCCAACACTATACGATACATCGTCTGTAAAATGCTTAATGACATGGATCACGGGTGGAAATAATAAAATGAACCATTTGAATATAGAAGCTTTCTCCACAATCCCCGCCCCCGCTAATGAAACAGCAATGACGAACATAGCCGAGAGCCAAGTAAACCGTTTTGACTCTAACTTTAAAAATGAGAAAAAGGAACCGACTAGAATACCGAATAACGCTGATGCCAAATGTCCGTAGATAACCACACCCATCTGAATCGTTTGGATTTGATCTTTAAAAATAGAAAAGAGCAACGGATACATGATTACTATTATTCCCATTCCTAGTGCAAAGATAAAGCAAACAATCCACTTACCGTATAAATACGCTTGTTTGCTATTCAGTTGAACAATCAGCAAATTCTTTTCCGTTTCTCCCTCCAATGAGAATACAGTCATTGTCACCCATGTCATCACTAAATATAACGAAATACAGGTAACTGCATAACTGCTCATAATTGGAACTCCACTGTATGTATAGAAAATTATGATCCATGCTCCAAATAAAGTGACTGGTGGAATAAACGTAAAGGAGCGAATATAGCTTTTCATTTGATATTGGATGTAACCTGGTCTAATCATAATATCTCCTTCACTTCCAAAATGGAGCAGTTTGCATGGAGTAATTTTATTAATAAATCATCGCTTGTATCTTGACTTACAGTAATAACTGCCTGATTACCTTCAAATTGAATGTAACCTGGTTGTATAAAATCTAAATCCTTTTTCGCAAGGAACTGCACACGGATCGATCTTTTATTTTTCAACTTTCGTTGCCTGGAAACCATTTCTCCTGATTCAATATGTAAAACATCCGTTGCTATTTGTGTAATGGGTCCCCCGTCATGTGCCGTAAATATGATTGGTATATCTCCTCGGATTTCTGCCAAGACAGTAATCAATGCTTCCTGGGACTCAAGATCCAATCCTGTGAGCGGCTCATCTAAAATGAGAAGTTCAGGCTGCAGAAGCAACGCTTGAATAATTCCTACTTTTTGTTTCGTTCCTTTTGAACAAGCTATAAGTGAGGTAGTTAAAAAAGGACTTAATCCAAATAAATGAATATATTTTGCAAGCAAATCCTTATTTTCATTTTCAGCTGAATGAAATGATGCTATTAGAGTCAAATATTCTTTCACTTTAAAATGAACACCTTCTGGAAAATGTTCTGGCACATAACCAATCTTCTTCGCATTCATAATCACTTTCCCATCGGTCGGTTCATAAATACCCGCCAGTATCTTCAACAATGTGCTCTTGCCTGTCCCATTACTGCCCTGAACAAACAGTACCGTTTCCTTTGTGCAAACAAATGAAATATTTTCGAATAACCGCAAACCACCGATATTTTTCCCTACATTACGCGTTTCCATGACGACTGACACTCTGCCACACCTCCCATTTATATGTTACATCCTTCAGCATTAAACCTATCACAAATCTTAATTTTTCACCAAACCACGAGCTACAGCTTAAAAGATAGTGCGATGAACCACCTGCTGAACTTGCCTGGAAGATAGCAAGATTCCTGTCATTAAGTAATCTGGCATTTCCCTATGATCACAGGCAAGGAGTTTATGATCAAGCTGAGTGCGAGTATGATCACTCGGCTGCTCTGTATGAGCCCTCACGCAGGAAGTATGAGCGGATGACCGGTGTCTATGATCACAAACCCGAATCTAATGATCATCCACATAAAAAAATTGTCCAAAAAGCCTCAATTTCCGGCTTTCTGGACAACCTGTCACTTCTTATTTAGTCAATGAAATCGTATAATCCGCAAGCAATCGGGCACCAAAGCCGGTTGCAGACTTCGTATAATAGCCCTTCGCCTTCTGCTTATCCATGACGCCTGCCATATCGACATGCAGCCAGTTTTTCTCAGGCGCGAACTTGCGCAGGAACAGGCCTGCTGTGATCGAGCCCGCCTCCGACATCGAGCTGATATTGTTGATATCCGCGTAAGCGCTGGCCAGCGACTCATTATAGACATCCACCAACGGCAGCGGCCAGACGAAATCGCCGTTCTGATCACCGATTTTTTTCATTTTATACGCCAGATCTTCATCGCCGAAGACACCGCCGATTTCCGTGCCGAGCGCGCTCACTACTGCGCCGGTCAATGTAGCAATATCGACTGTGTATTCCGCGCCCAATTCCTTCGCACGGATTAATCCGTCCGCCAAAATCAAGCGGCCTTCCGCGTCGGTATTCCCTACCTGTACGCTGATGCCGTTTTTGTATTGAATGACTTCACCCGGCATAACAGCGTCCGGTCCCGGTGTATTTTCCACCATGGGGATCAATGCCACAACATTTACTTTCGCATCTGAATATGCAAGAAGTGACATCGCGCCGCACACTGCAGCAGAACCGCCCATATCCATCCGCATATCACTGTCATCGCGGCCGCCTTTCAAGCTGATACCGCCTGAATCATAGGTGACACCTTTCCCGACCAGCGCGACAAGAGGCTTGGAAGCATCAGTCTGCAAAGTCATCTCAACAAATGAAGGCTCATATTTACTGCCGCGGCAAACTGTCAGGACGCCGTTCATCTCGCGCTCTTCAATTTCCTTCTTGCCCAGCACTTCAACTTTTACTTTCGTGCCTTTGAAATAATCTTTCAGCACTCCAGGATACGTCTCAGGATTCAGAACATCTGATAATTCATTCATCAGATCACGTGAGAATTTCATCGCTTCTGCACGGACAGCCCCGGTTTTCACCGCTTCCTGATCTGCCCCGGCGACCTCCAGTTTCGTTAAAGGATTCGCTTTTTGGGATTGGTAGCGGTCGAAATGATACGCCCCAAGATGCCAGCCTTCCACAAACGCGGTCACTGCTTCTTCTCCAGACGACCATTTCTTCCCTAGTTGATCCGCTTTGATCGTGGCAGACTCCACTTTCCGCGTAGCCAGCTCACGAGATATTTCACCTGCCATACTGCGGATCTCTTCTAATGTCTTCCACTTTTTATCCTTGATGATCACTGCCAGTCTGCCATCCAGAACGAGTGAGGAATAGCCTCCCGTTTCGTTATCTGTCAGTTGTTTCACCAATTGATTCTTTGTTACTTTTCCATCAGTTGAGAATAAAATTTCTGCGTTCATTTGCATGTGTCAGTAACTCCCCTCGTTATTTCGGTTTCCTAAACAGTTTATCATTTTTTATCAAAGAGTGCTAAGCTGAGCGTAGCAATTGGGCCGATCACAAGCGAAATGATGAACCAATTCAAGCCGCTTCGATTTTTCCCTTGTGCCAGTACCGCGTTGATCAGTGCCAGCGTTCCCCATCCGACAAAATATCCTTCATTCATTGACGATCACTCCATTGTAAGTTATATGAAATATACGGAGTTCACGGTCATTAGGTTTCAATTCAACACAAAAAAGGAACATCCAAGATGCCCCTATTGCATAAAGTATTCATCTCATCAGCTATTAATAGCAGTCGGTGCATTATCATCATTGGCGTTTTTGTAATTCAGATCGCCGACTTTTGCTCGGATTTCCTCTTCCGTCAACGGCGGCGGAATCTCGTGATCTGCCAATGCTCTCGTCTCCGGCAGTACTTCCTTGTTCTCCAGGGAATCATTGCGTGCTTCGATTTTCCGTCCATACTCTTCACGTTCTTCAATAGTAGTCTTCTCGTTTTCAGGTAAATCAGCCATATTGTCACCCTCTGTCTCTTGTTTTCCCTTACCATACCCGAAATTTGTTATACTAAACCTATTGAAAGAGATCGGAAGGAGAAGAAAAGTGTGACAACAATTTTAGTGGACGCAGACGGCTGTCCTGTAATCAATGAAACCATCGCGATTGCTAATGAATTCAACCTGCCCTGTGTGCTGATTTGCGATACAGCACATGAAATGCATAGGGAGGGTGCAGAAACCATCACTGTTTCTAAAGGCGCGGATGCGGTAGATTTCGTGCTCGTCAACCGGATTAAGAAAGGCGATATCGTGATAACACAAGACTACGGTCTGGCAGCTATGGCACTGGCCAAACAAGGGTTGCCGATCGACCAGAACGGCAGATGGTACACGAACGACAATATCGACCAGCTTCTTTCCGCCAGACACCAGGCGCAAAAGATTCGCAGAGCCGGCGGACGCCTGCGCGGTCCAAAGAAACGAACGGCAGAGCAAACAGAAGGATTCACTGCAAGTTTGCGAGAAATGTGCAGGAAGATTTAAATGGTGCCTGTGCGCCACACAAATTAGAAACAATTCAGAATAGTTCCCAGATTGCATGGCGCACAGGCACCGTCAAAGTCTTTGTCACCGTGCAGGCTGGCTACCGAATTTATTTTTCACTACACCAATCAGTGCAGGCAAAACGGATAAAAAGATGATTGCCAGCAATACTGTCGAAAAGTTCTCTTTAATGATAGGAATATTACCAAATAAATACCCAAGCAATGTGCATAATCCTACCCAAACCGCTGCGCCGACGATGTTGTAGAATGCAAAGTATCTGTAGTTCATTCGGCTTGCGCCTGCTACGAATGGGGCGAACGTCCGGACAAATGGCATGAAGCGGGCAATCAGGATCGTCTTCCCGCCATGCTTGTTAAAGAACTCTTCTGCGGCTTTCATTTTTTCTTTATTAATGACTTTTCCCAGCCAGCTGTTTGGCGGTATCGACATTCCGACTTTGCGTCCGATATGGTAGTTTACTGTATCACCTAATACGGCTGCTACAAAGAAGACTGCGACAAGCAGCCAAATATTAAAAGCATCTACTGCTGCAAATGCTCCGCCAGCGAACAGTAAGGAATCGCCGGGAAGAAACGGAAACACCACCACACCGGTTTCAATAAAAATGATTAAAAATAAAATAGCATATGACCAGCCGCCGAATATCTGAATGATATCGACTAGATGTTCATCAATGTGTAAAATAAAGCTGATCAATCCTTGAATGAGATCCATGTAAAGGCTCCTTTTGATATGAATGAAGACGTAAGTTACTTTACGCCGAGAAGATGAAATATATTCTGGACGGATTTTTCGAGGTGCCTGAGCAAGACACAATTCCGGAACTACTTATAGTATTCCAATAACCTAATTTCTCATTTTCAATTTATGGCTGCTAAACTTCTGAGTATCTCCGAATAAAATCATTTCCTGATCTGCTGCTATCATCCCACCGGAATCTCCTATCGCAAATACGGAATCCGCTTTTTCTTCCAACACTTTGCTTATGGACCTGTTTTGAATATCGCTGCCTTCATAGTGAATTTCTATATCAAAATCGCTTAACAGGTTCAACCCTTTATTGTAAGAAAAACTCGCATAATCTTTGTCAGGCGTTATATGGTATTCGGCCAGCTGAATCATAGCTCCGGCGCTGCTGCCAATTATCACACCTGTATAATTAGTAATTTCATTCAGTAAACCGAACTCCCTTAACCGATCCATCGACTTGTCCGGGAGGCCGCCTGTTAAAAAGATTATATCACTGTTCTTGATCATTTCTTTCGCTGTTTCATGGGAATCGAGAAAATAATTAAGCCAGCTGATATTTGTTTCTTGAATGCTATAAGACAAAAAAGGCGTGCAGATATTTTGATAAAACTTTCCAAATTCCTGATTGTATGCATGATCCCAGTCTTTACTATTATTAACGGAATCACTAAATGAAAAGGGAATGATTAAAACTTTGTCAGCCGGATTAATGTACCGTCTCACATAATCTTTCGCCCAGCTTTCATGAAAATTATATTGACTGAACAGCATATTTATCACTCTTGTTCACCTACCAGCTCATCCACCGACTCATAATCAGCCAGAAAACCCTGGTGAATCGCTTCCCACAAATAAAAAGACACGACTGAGCGATACGGTTTCCAGATCGGGGATTTTTCAATCAAAATTTGACGCCGTTCTGACGTCTCTACTCCGTACAGCCACTTGGCAGCACGCTGGATTCCCACATCATCTATAGCCAGCACATCACTGCGCCCTAGCGACATGATCAGAAACATTTCCGCTGTCCACTTTCCTATCCCTTTCACTTTTATCAGCTGTTCCATAACTTCTTCGTCATCATAATCAGCGATATTTTCCAAATCCAGCTCATTTGACGCGATTTTATTCGCCAGGTCTTTGACGTAATCCGCTTTGCGTTCAGTCAAGCCCGCCTGCCTCAGTTCTTCCTTTGGCACAGCCAGCAATGCTTCAGCTGTTATGTTGCCGCCCAGCAAATCCTTCATACGGGCATAAATAGCACTTGCCGCACTGACGGAAATTTGCTGGCCGATAATGGACCGGACAATTGAGGTTAGATAATCAGCACGCAGTGAAATCTCCAAATCTCCGATGACAGTAATCAACTTTTTCATCGCCGGATCACTTTCCGAAATTCTTAGAGCCGGTTCATCTTCTGTACGGATAGTTAGTTTGCTCACACGGCTCATCTCCCAGGTTTTAGTGTCCCTGTGCGCCACACAATTCAGATACTACTCAGAATTGTGTTCAAGTTGTATGGCGCACAGGCACCTTCAGCAGCGAGTATATGTATGTATCGTGCGCTGTTCCATTCTGATACATATAGTCCCGCAAAACTCCTTCTTTTTCGAAGCCCAATTTCAGCAATAATTTACTAGAAGCTTCATTTTCGATAAACACGACAGCTCCTATTCGCGTCAGTTCCATCACTTCAAAACCGTAGGAAATTGCTGCTTTCACTGCCTCGGAAGCATATCCCTTGCCCCAATGCTCTGGATGAAGGTCATAACCGATTTCTGCCCGTTTATGACGGAGTGACAGCAAATGAAAACCGATTGTTCCGATCAGTTCATTGGTTTCTTGATGTTCAATTCCCCAGCGGATTCCTTTTTTTTCATCGTAACTTGCTGAAAAAATTTTAATTAAATCCTCTGCCTGTTCAATCTGCTGAAATGAATCCTGCCCATAATATCTCGTTACCTCATCTGTAGAAAAATACGCGAAAAGACTTGCAGCATCGTCCTGTTCAATTTCTCTCAATCGTAATCTGTCAGTCTCAATTTGTGGAAACATTTATTCATCCCCTTTTTTAGGATGCCTGTGCGCCAAACAATTCAGAAAATATTCTGAATTGTTTGGCGCACAGGCACGACCTAGGCTTCTCACTTCGCAATCTTCATAACTACTACATCCGAATCCTCTAAAGCATATAGGCTGTGCTTCTCAAGTGGTGCCATATGCAGCATGTTATCAGGCGTCACTTCCACCGGTTCACCTTCCACTGTGAATTGCACTCTTCCTCTTTTGACTATGATGAAAACTTCCCGGTCTGCGTCATGCTCAGCCACTTCCTCGCCTTTTCTCAACTGAATATTGAGTACATCTGCATGCTCGACTACGGCGACCTTTCCCACGTGCTTTTCCTTGTCTTCCAGCTGATATTTCGTGTCGATCAATTTCATTGTTATTTGCTCCCTTCGATTAAATTTTTTGCGATCAATTCATATGACTTCAGTTTATCACGAAAGTCATAAGTTATCGAAGCCAGCATGATTTCTTCCGCTTGGAACTTATCCGCCAACTGTGCAAGCTGTCTGCTGACAGAGTCAGGCGTGCCGACCACCATGCGTTCACGATTCAACTGGACTAGTTCCCATTCCAGCTGACTATAAGCGTATGCGACCGCCTGTTCCGGACTCGGAGTACCATCAACCGGCATTCCTTGCTGCTGCATGATCAGCAGTAAATCCAATGAAGAAGCCACGCGGTCCGCTTCTTCTTCCGTTTCTGCACATATACAGAAAACTGCGACCCCCTGCCTGGGAACTGAATTATATAATGAAGGCTGAAACTGGTCGCGGTAATGTTTCGCCGCATCTTTGCCGCCTTCACTGTTAATGAACTGTGCGAACATATAGGGCAGTCCTTTTTCTGCCGCAAGTCTTGCGGAACCTTCACTTGTGCCTAAAATCCACACAGGCGGTGCTCCTTCTGTAATCGGAGCGGCCTTCAGTCCTTCATAGAGATGGTCTGCGGGCAGCGAATCATTCAGATACATCAGCAATTCATCGATTTGATTCGGAAACTGATCTTTGTTCTGATACTTTCCGTTATTCAGCGCATAGGTTGCGCGCGGCATCCCTGCAGGCGCCCGACCCATTCCTGCATCAATTCTGCCTGGAAATACAGCTTCCAGCACTTTAAAGTTTTCCGCCACTTTATAAGGGGAATAGTGAGGTAGCATGACACCGCCGGATCCGATTCTGATTGTGTCAGTCACCGTAGCCAAATGTGCCATCAATACTTCCGGAGATGACCCGGCCAAAGCTGCAGCATCATGATGTTCTGACACCCAGAACCGCGTATACCCCCACTGCTCTGCTCTTCCTGCCAGGATAGTGGTTTGTTTAAAGGCTTCATACGTATTGCTGCCCGATGAAATAGGAGATTGATCTAATATACTTAATTTATACTTCAAGACAAGTCCCCCTTTTCTATTGCATATAGTCTAAAAGAAGCCGCTGCGTATTTCATTGCTCAGGCTCAACATTATTTTTAACGGAGGTTGCGTATGCCAACAATTCATTCTGTCAGTACAGTCAGTCCGCCTGTTGAAATCAGACAGGAAGACGCCATGTCATTTGCACGTTCCCTATTCTCTGATTCTTTCAAGGATATAGACCGCCTGCTGAAAGTATTCAGAAACGGCGAAATTGAGACGCGGCAAGTTTGCATGCCGATTGAATGGTATGCTGAGCCGCATGATTTTGAAACAAAGAATGATTTATATATCAAACACGCAGTAGAATTAAGCAAACAGGCGGTGGAACAATGTCTGAATGATACATCCACTTTGGAACGCCCGGTGGATCCGGCTGAGATTGATGCGATTTTTTTCATTTCCAGCAGCGGAATTGCGACGCCGAGCATCGATGCCCGCCTCATTAATCAATTGCCGTTCCGTCATGATGTTAAACGCATTCCTATTTGGGGGCTGGGCTGTGCAGGCGGCGCAGCAGGCATGAGCCGGGCATTCGACTACTGTAAAGCCTACCCCGAATCAAACGTGCTCGTCATCGCCGCGGAACTATGCAGTCTGACATTTCAGCGAGATGATGTATCAAAAAGCAATCTTGTCGGTGTTTCATTATTTTCAGACGGAGTTGCCTGCGCACTTGTGTCAGGTAAGCAGTCGACTATTAAAAACACTCGCCCCATGCCGGTAATCCGTGCAACCTCTTCCCGATTCATGCCGGGTTCAGAAGAAGTTATGGGCTGGGACATTAAAAATGACGGCCTGCATGTTGTATTTTCAAAGAGTATCCCGACAGTCATCACAAGCTGGCTCGGCCCTTTTGTCCACCAGTTTGTCGAAGACCAGGAATTATCTATGGATGACGTGGAGCACTTTGTTGCCCACCCGGGAGGCAAGAAAGTGCTCCTGGCATATGAGAAGGCTCTTTCTATGGAAACGGATCAGACCGCCATTTCAAAAAAAGTATTACAGCAGCACGGGAATATGTCTTCCCCGACCGTACTGTTTGTGCTGAAGGAATTTATTGACCAACAGCCTGCTGCGGGTGAATATGGACTAATGGCTGCACTTGGTCCAGGTTTCTGTGGAGAACTTCTGCTGCTGGAGTGGCAGTGAGATGAACAGTTTATTTCTGTTCGTTTTCACGATTGTCGTGATTCAAAGACTCGTCGAACTGGTCGTTGCCAAGCGCAATGAAATGTGGATACGCAGCGAGGGAGCTGTTGAAATAGGTGCTTCACATTATAAATGGATGGTGCTGATGCATACGGCATTTTTTGTATCGCTGCTTATAGAAGTTCTGGCGTTCAACCGACCCCTTCCCGTTTTATGGGGACCTCTGCTCGCACTCTTTTTACTGATGCAGATTCTGCGTATCTGGTGTCTATCCTCACTCGGGAAGTTCTGGAATACTAAAATTTTAATCCTGCCGGGTGCTGACGTTCAGAAGAAAGGACCTTACAAATGGCTGCGCCATCCGAATTATGTCATTGTAACAACAGAACTGCTTGTACTGCCATTGATGTTCAGCGCCTATTTCACAGCCACGTTATTTTTCATGCTGAATATCTGGATGCTTTCAGTGCGTATTCCGGCGGAGGAAAGAGCTTTGCGGGAACTTACAAATTATAATGAAGTGTTTTGATTGAAGAAAAGGCCATTT
>NZ_BRCD01000034.1:0-31597 GCF_023707945.1 Sporosarcina sp. NCCP-2331 | reverse complement strand
TATCCACACTGTATTCACAACTGTGGATAAGAATTTATAAAATAATTATGCACACAATAAAAGCTTTTTAATTGTAACAGGGAACCTGAATATTGACAAGGAGTCTAACGATTTATTCACAATCCCTTCAGCTGTGCATAAAGTGGTTATCCACAAGCCTTGGTATGTGAAAAACTTGTCGACAAATGCCGGAACAAAAAATCCACAATTTTTATATGCACACACTTTGTCCAGAAGTGAAGTTCAGAAGACTGTGGATAACTTATTAGGATTTATAGACAAACTCAAGTGAGAACCAGATTGCATCATTATAAAATCATTGACATTCTTTTACTGGGTCGCTATACTATTCAAGACTGTCACAATAGTAAAAGAGACAATCAAAGCAGGAGGTGTCTTACGAAATGAAACGTACATTCCAACCAAATAAACGTAAACGCAGTAAAGTCCACGGATTCCGTCAGAGAATGAGTTCAAAAAACGGCCGTAGAATTTTAGCAGCTCGTCGTCGTAAAGGAAGAAAAGTTCTTTCAGCATAAGGCCACTGACTTATCAGTGGTTTTTTTTTTGCTGTTTAAGCTAATACCTACGAAGATCGGCTTGGAAGCTGAAGAAAATTAAAGCAGGTGGAAACGTGAAGAAGAG
This sequence comes from Sporosarcina sp. NCCP-2331, assembly GCF_023707945.1. Lineage (NCBI taxonomy): Bacteria > Bacillati > Bacillota > Bacilli > Caryophanales > Caryophanaceae > Sporosarcina > Sporosarcina sp. NCCP-2331. Next base: position 30,952 of record NZ_BRCD01000034.1, on the reverse strand, counting down.
CCAGCGAATTAAAAAAAATAAAGAATTTCAGACGGTTTTTAAGAAAGGGAAATCTTTTGCCAACCGCCAATTTATTGTCTATACCTATAAAAAAGAGGACCAGGAAGAGTTTCGAATCGGACTGTCCGTCAGCAAGAAAGTAGGAAATGCAGTCACTAGAAATCAAGTGAAACGCTATATACGGCAAGCATTTCTGGAGATGAAGGATGAGGTCAGACAGGATCTCGATTATGTTATTATCGCAAGAAATCAAGCTGCCACGCTTGATTTCCATACGGCCAAGAAAAATCTGCAGCATGTCCTGCGAATTGCAAAAGCATATAAGAAGTAGAACGTTTGGAGTCATCATGATAAACTGAGAAAAAAGTTGAGAAATCAGCTTGCTACTGTTTGGGGGAAAAAATGTGAAAAAGAAATTAGTATTTCTTTCGCTGCTCGTTGTTGTTGCTGTCTTTATGGCAGGGTGTTCAGAGTTCAAGCAACCGATTACAGCAGAGAGTACAGGGATTTGGAACGAGTACATCGTCTGGCCGCTCGTTTCATTAATTACGACATTTAAAGGATGGCTTGGAACTTATGGACTGGCGATTATTGTCGTTACAGCAATCATTCGTACCGCATTGCTTCCATTAATCATTCAACAGACGAAAAGTTCAAAACGCATGCAGGAAATTCAGCCGCGTTTGAAAGCGCTAAAAGAAAAGTATAAGTCGAAAGATGCTGTGACGCAGAAGAAGTATCAGGAAGAAATGCAGCAGATCATGATCAATGAGAAAATCAATCCGGTAGCCGGATGTCTTCCTGTCATTATCCAGATGCCGATCTTCATTGGTTTCTATCACGCAATCAGCCGAATGAATGCTACACCGACCATTGAATTGGGAAGCTTCCTCGGAGTTGCACTCGGTACACCGAGTATCATATTTGCAGTCATCGCCGGGTTATTTCAGCTAATGGTACTTCGCACAGGACCTGCAATGGATAATCCGCAGATGAAAACGATGATGTATATCATGCCGTTCATGATCATGGTATTCGGTGCATTCGTGCCGTCCGCACTTGCTTTGTACTGGGTCGTCGGAAATATCATTTCATTAATCCAAAACATTTTTATCTACAAACCATTTGATAAACCCAAAGAGGTTGACGTAGTAAAAACAGGAGGGAAAAAGAAATGAAGCAACTTACACAAAGGGCTGCAACCGTTGAGCTAGCGATTAAATCGGCTTTACAGGACCTGGGTGTAACAAAAGATGAAGTTGAAATAGAAGTGCTTGAAAACGGAAGAAAAGGTTTTTTGGGCTTTGGGGCCAAAGATGCGGAAGTTCTCGTAACAGTTACACAAACTGAGGTAAAACCGGAATCAGTTCCTTCTATAAAAGAAGAAAAACCTGAACCGGAAACTTCAGTTATACTGACAGAGGACAGTGAAGTACCGCCTCTTGTTACAGAGCCGGCACCGCAGGCTGTTCTGAATCCCGAGCCAGAAATTGATACAGACGAAGAACCAGAACCCGCCGTCATCTTCCATGAAGCTGCTGAAAGTACAGACGAAGATCTCGCACGAGCGAAGAAATGTAATGAGCAAGAAGCAATTGAAGAAACGAAGTGCTATATAGATGATATGGCAAAAGAAATGGGAATTACGGATTTAGTGATTACTTGCGAAACCAAAGGAAAGTACATGAATTTCCATCTGGAAAGTGAAAAAGCTGCTTTCTTAATCGGAAAAAGAGGCCAGACACTCAACGCTATCCAGCAACTGGCCCAGCTGGTCACCAACAAAGTCACGAACCAGTTCAAGATTGTACGCGTCGACGTAGGTGATTACCGTGAACGCCGTGAACAATCACTTGAACAGCTCGCAGACCGCATGGCTGACCGGGCAATCCGCACAAGACAACAGGTAGCACTCGAACCGATGCCTTCCTACGAAAGAAAAGTCATCCACAACGCCTTATCACGCAGATTGGACGTGGAGACATTCTCAGATGGCAAAGACCCATACCGCCACATCGTCATTAAAGGAATTGAATAATTCGAAAGAGCTGTCCAGAAGGTGAGAAATCACTTCCGGACAGCTTTTTTAGTCTGGATTTTAGCTGCGCGCACCAAAACAGCCCGGATCCGCGCCAAAAGCGGTAGGAAGAGCAACAAAACCATTCAACACCGCGCCAAACCAAAACAACTGCCGGCCGCACATTGCCCGATTTCCTTCAAACATACTGCCATATCCACAAGTTTTATTCGTCAGAAATCCTCGAGAATGAACGTAATTCTGCAGCAAGACAAATTATCCACAACTTTTCATTTCGCATGCTAGGAGATTTCGACGATTTATGATAATATAGGATGTTAGAAAGCTGTGTCCGCGTTGAAGATATTCACATGTGGATAACGAAGCCAGGAAGGTGAAAAACTTGCATTTTGATACAATAGCCGCCATTTCAACTCCAATGGGAGAGGGAGCCATCGCAATTGTTCGGATCAGCGGAGAAGACGCATGGAAAATTGCAGACCGCATATTCCGTTCACCTGCAGCCAAACCGTTATGCGAACAGCCCACTCATACCATTCATTACGGACATTTACACGATCCCGCTACAGAGGAAACAGTGGAGGAAGTCATGGTCTCTATTATGAAAGGACCTAAGACGTTCACACGGGAAGACATCGTGGAAATCAATTGTCATGGAGGAATCACTTCAGTCAATCGGGTATTAACACTTGTTTTGTCAGAAGGGGCGAGATTGGCGGAACCAGGCGAGTTCACCAAGCGGGCATTTCTAAATGGTCGGATTGATTTATCGCAGGCTGAAGCAGTTATGGATCTCATCAGAGCCAAAACGGATAAAGCGATGAATGTAGCGCTCAATCAAATGGAAGGAAAGCTGTCCCATTTAATCGGCCAGCTGCGTCAGGCTCTTCTCGAAACACTGGCACAGGTGGAAGTAAACATTGATTATCCGGAATACGATGATGTGGAAGAAGTGACGATTCCCTTGATGATTGAAAAAGGGGAATGGGTGCGCGATGAAATCGATCAGTTATTACGGACTTCTTCGCAGGGGAAGATTTTACGCGAAGGACTGTCTACCGTTATTGTCGGGCGTCCGAATGTCGGAAAGTCTTCATTGCTCAATAGCTTAGTTCAAGAAAATAAAGCAATTGTGACTGACATTGCAGGCACGACCCGTGATATTATAGAAGAGTATGTCAATGTAAGAGGAGTTCCGCTGCGTCTGGTTGACACAGCAGGGATCCGGGAAACCGAAGACATTGTGGAGCGAATTGGTGTGGAACGTTCCAGACAGGTGCTGAAAGAAGCCGATTTGATTCTGTTGATGGTCAGCAGTTCAGAGCCGCTGACCGAGGAAGATGAACGGTTATTTGAAGCAGTGGATGGGATGGACGTCCTGGTCATCGTCAATAAGACCGACTTGCCGGCAAAAATTGATTTGCAGCGGGTGAAGGAATTGGCGGGAGAAGAGCGTGTGATCACCACTTCTATTCTGCAGGAGCAAGGCATCACAGAATTGGAAGAAGCAATTGCCTCGCTATTTTTTGGAGGAGCAATTGAATCAAATGACCCGACGTATGTTTCCAATGCCCGTCATATTGCACTGTTGAAACAGGCGCGCAATACGATAGAGGATGCGGTTCAGGCAGCTCAGTCGGGTGTACCGGTTGACATGATTCAGATAGATGTGACACGTACATGGGAAATTCTCGGTGAAATCATCGGGGATACCGTTCAAGATAGTTTAATTAAAGAGTTGTTTTCAAAATTCTGCCTCGGAAAATAACCATTTTATATATAGGAAGGATGAACGAACATGCCACAATTTGAAGCAGGCACGTTCGATTGTATCGTCATTGGTGCTGGACATGCCGGCGCAGAAGCTGCTTATGCTGCAGCGAAAATGGGCGCATCGACTTTAGTGTTAACAATGAATTTAGATATGATCGCTTTCATGCCCTGCAACCCGTCTCTCGGAGGTCCTGCAAAAGGAATCGTCGTGCGTGAAATTGACGCACTCGGCGGTGTGATGGCGAAAGTAATAGATAAAACGCATATTCAAATGCGTCTGTTGAATACAGGGAAAGGTCCGGCTGTCCGTGCACTGCGCGCGCAGGCCGACAAAGTGCTGTATCAGCAGGAAATGAAACGAGTGCTTGAAGAACAGCCGAATCTGACACTGCGTCAGGCGGTTGTCGAGCGATTAATTGTAGAGGACGATGAGGTAAAAGGTGTCGTAACGCAAATCGGTGCCATTTTCCGTGCGAAAACAGTTATCATCACTACGGGCACATTTTTACGCGGGGAAGTCATCATCGGCGACCTGAAGTATTCCAGCGGCCCGAATAATCAGATGCCTTCTATAAAGCTTGCAGATCACTTGCAGGAACTCGGCTTGAAGACAGTGCGCTTTAAAACAGGCACACCGCCGCGGATCAATGCCAATACGATTGATTACAGCAAAACAGAAATACAGCCGGGCGACGACGTACCGCGGTCATTCAGCTATGAAACGACGGAGTTCATCATGGATCAGCTGCCGTGCTGGCTGACATACACAACGCCTGAGACACACGAAATCATCAATGAAAATCTTCATTTGTCGCCGATGTATTCCGGCATGATTAAAGGGAAGGGGCCCAGCTATTGTCCTTCTATTGAAGATAAAATCGTCCGCTTTGCAGATAAATCCCGTCACCAGATTTTTCTGGAACCTGAAGGGCGCAATACGCGTGAAGTATATGTGCAGGGGCTTTCCACAAGTCTACCTGAACATGTGCAGCATCGTTTGATTGCCAGCGTTCCGGGACTTGAGAAAGCGGAAATGATGCGTGCTGGATATGCAATTGAGTATGATTCCGTCATTGCCACGCAGTTATGGCCGACACTGGAAACAAAGAAAATTAAAAACCTTTATACGGCCGGCCAAATTAACGGAACATCCGGTTATGAGGAAGCGGCTGCACAAGGATTGATGGCCGGAATTAATGCCGCGTGCAACGTTCTTGGAAAAGAGGAAGTTGTGTTGGCGCGCAGTGATGCGTATATCGGAGTGCTGGTCGATGACTTGGTCACGAAAGGCACAAGTGAGCCATACCGTTTACTGACTTCAAGAGCAGAATATCGTTTACTATTACGCCATGATAATGCAGATATGCGTTTGACGGAAATCGGCTATCAAAATGGCATGATCAGCGAAGAGCGTCACGAAAAATTCTTGACGAAGAAAGCGCAGATCGAAGCAGAAATAGATAACCTTCGTAAAGTTTCCATTAAACCAACTGAAGAAATTCAGGCTATCATCGCTGAATCAGGGGGCACAGCACTTCGTGAACCAATGAAAGCTGCCGATCTTTTGAAGCGGCCTGAAATGAAATACAGTGATTTGCGTAAAATCGTTCCTCCTCTTGAAGAAATGAATGAGGAAGTGGCGGAGCAAGTAGAAATTTTCATTAAGTATGAAGGATATATCGAAAAGTCCATGCAGCAAGTAGAACGAATGAAGAAGATGGAGAATAAGCGGATTCCGGAGCACATTGATTATGATGCGATTTCAGGAATTGCGAAAGAAGCGAAAGCGAATCTGAAAGCTGTACAGCCATTGTCGATTGCACAGGCTTCCCGTATTTCAGGTGTTAATCCTTCTGATATCTCCATCTTGCTGGTCTACATTGAGCAGGGGAAAATCGCAAAAGTATCCGGTTGAGTATATGACTGGCGCTTACAGGCGTCAGTCTTTTTGAAAAGGAATGAGAACATGACGGAAGAAGAGTTTTACGAAGCATTGAAGCAGAAAGGCATTGAATTGTCGGACGCACAGAAGCAGCAATTCAAGCGCTATTTTGAAGTGCTCGTAGAGTGGAATGAAAAAATGAATTTGACCGCGATCACTGACGCACCATCCGTTTATCTAAAGCATTTCTATGATTCGATCACTAGTTCATTCTACATGGATCTGACATCTGTCAAATCCGTTTGCGATGTGGGTGCAGGTGCAGGATTTCCAAGTATTCCATTGAAAATTTGCTATCCTCATCTCGAAGTGACGATTGTTGATTCATTGAATAAACGGATAACCTTCTTAAATCATCTGGCAAGTGAATTGAAATTGGAAAAGGTGGCTTTTGTTCATGCCAGGGCAGAAGAGTTTGGACGCAATCCGAAGTTTCGCGAACAGTTTGATTTAGTTACAGCCCGTGCGGTTGCGCGTCTATCCGTGCTATCTGAGTTATGCCTGCCATTAGTGAAGCAGGGCGGATTATTTGTTGCAATGAAAGGCGCGGCTGCCGCAGAAGAATTACAGGATGGTGCAAGAGCAGTAAAATTACTCGGTGCAGTATTGCAGGAAGAGCATGAATTTTTATTGCCGGTTGAAAATAGTGAACGGCATATTTTCATATTTGATAAGAAGAAACAAACTCCAAAAAAGTATCCGCGCAAAGCCGGGGTGCCTAATAAGACACCTATTACAGACTAAATTTGTAAAAGTGTTTCACGTGGAACAAAAAAAGAGATAGAATGGTAAGAGGGACTAGTTTCGAAAAGGTGGTGCAGGGGTTGAAAAATACTTTTTCGCGCTTTTTTGGTGGGGGAGAGAAGATGGGTGCTATAGAAGAAGAGGCCCATCAACTTGAAAAGGTAGAACAAATTGCAATTGACATGATTAAACCGAATCAATTCCAGCCGCGAACGATTTTTAGTGAGGAGAAAATTGAAGAACTCGCTAGAACCATTCATACGCATGGTGTGATTCAGCCAATTGTAATTCGTCAAATGGATGAAGAACAGTATGAAATCATTGCAGGAGAAAGAAGATACCGTGCCATGCGCAAGCTGGGCTGGTCAGAAGTTCCGGCAATCGTTCGAAATCTCAGCGATAAGGAAACAGCTTCAATTGCTTTGATTGAAAACTTGCAGCGTGAAGAACTGACTGCGATTGAGGAAGCCTATGCTTACGAAAATCTGCTGAAACTTCACGAACTGACGCAAGAAGCATTGGCTCAGCGATTAGGTAAAGGGCAGTCTACAATCGCTAATAAAATGCGTTTATTAAAGCTGCCTGAAGAAGTGCAGGACGCCATTTTACATCAGCAGATTTCCGAACGGCATGCGCGTGCTTTGCTGCCGTTGAAAGATGCTGTTCTTCAGTTAGAAGTAATGGAAGAAGCGAAGGCGAATCATTATAACGTCAAACAGCTTGAAGAACGAATCCAAGAAATTCTGCATCCCAGTGAAAAAGCGCAGCCTGCCAAGAAAAAAGCACCCCGTCGAAAAGCAGTCAGCAAAGATGTGCGAATTGCAGTGAATACACTGAGACAATCGCTTTCGCTCATGAGCAAAAGCGGGATTGACGTAGAATCGGAAGAAGTGGACTCAGAAGAATTCTACACAATCACAGTTAAAATACCTAAAAAGTAACGACTAAAAAACTCTTGCTGCGCAGCTGTAGCAAGAGTTTTGTTATATATCAATAGAGTTCGTCTAGTGAAGATGATAAAATGAATAAGAGAGTTAAAAATTTAGTCTAATAATTTTGAGTCTGCACCAAAATTTGATCATAACAACCTGTCACGTACGAAATGCGAAATTCGTGTTACAGTTTTAACCCGCCTCGGCGCTAGAGGATTGCCTTACGCTATGAGCCTACTGGCGAAGAGAGTGCATCACTGCCTTAATTTCTGCAAAGGACGCAGAAATACGGCAAAGCGAACCCTATGCCGTTCGCTTAGCAACGGCCGACCCCGCAGTTGCACCTTCGCTGGTGTTAGAGAAAGTATGTCATACTGCTCTTTTACAAAGTGTGGATTTAGTTAGTATGGTTTTCGTTTCTCGACTTTGTAAATTCATTGATCACAAGAATCTAAGCCTTTACAGAATGGTAGGCAGTGCATGCCTTACCTATAATAAAAATCTCAAATAGTATGCTCATACTGTCAATTACATGAAAAGTATTGAAAAACCAGCCAGTGTACCGAAGTGGAAGGCAACCTAAGTACGCCGCGTCCTGCGGCAACGGTTGCATGACTCACTTCGTGTGAGCCCGCGGCTAAAAACACTCGGGGAGGATCAGCCCGATAGGATGAGACAACTAAAGGGAGCGAAGCGAAAGAAGGTGGCAGAAGGAACCCTGTATTGCCTTAATTTCTGCAAAGAGCGCAGAAATACGGCAAAGCGAACCCTTCGCTGTTCGCTTGGCTCACCGAGGGCCCTCCGGAACGCGTCCGCCTGGAACGCAGGGAAACGGTCTCCTCCCATTTCCCCTTTGGTGAAGACACTTAATTTTATAGTATATAGCGCACGTTAGGTTAAATAGAGAGAACTAAGAAGGAAAGCAGGTGCTAGAGTGGGTAAGATTATTGCCATAGCAAATCAAAAAGGAGGAGTCGGTAAAACGACGACTTCTGTAAACTTAAGCGCATGCCTTGCCCATATCGGCAAGAAAGTGCTTTTAATCGACTCTGATCCTCAAGGAAATGCGACAAGCGGAGTGGGTATTAATAAAGGAGATGTGCAGGACTGTATTTACAGTATCCTGATCGATGACGTGCCGGTAAAAGACGTGATACTCCAAACAGAAATTGAAAACTTAGAAATTGTTCCTGCAACCATATCTTTAGCAGGCGCTGAAATTGAACTGGTGTCGACAATTTCGCGGGAAGTGCGAATGAAGCACGCCATTCAGGATATTAAGGATGAATACGACTATGTCATCATTGACTGTCCGCCTTCATTGGGACTGCTGACGTTAAATGCATTAACAGCGGCTGACTCGATTATTATTCCTGTGCAATGCGAGTATTACGCTTTGGAAGGACTTAGTCAGCTCCTCAGTACCATTCGTCTCGTTCAAAAACATCTGAATGATCAACTGTATATTGACGGTGTGTTGCTTACAATGTTCGATGCGCGTACAAATTTGGGGATTCAAGTCATTGAAGAGGTTAAAAAGTATTTCCAAGACAAAGTATATCGGACTATTATTCCGCGGAATGTCAGATTAAGCGAAGCACCCAGCCATGGAAAACCGATTATTATGTATGATATGCGTTCAAAGGGTGCGGAAGTCTATTTAGAGTTGGCAAAGGAAGTGGTGGAGAATGAGTAAAGGTCTAGGTAAAGGTCTGAATGCATTATTTCCTGGCGAGTCACTGGAAAAGGTAGAGCTTCTGCGGTTGAACAGCATCATTGTGAATCCTTATCAGCCTCGAAAAGAGTTTGATGACGCATCGCTTGCGGAATTAAGTGAATCCATTAAAGAACACGGTGTTTTACAGCCGATTATTGTGCGTAAAGCAGGAACACAGTACGAAATTGTCGTAGGGGAACGGCGCTACCGTGCTTCTAAACTAGCTGGGAAAAAGGAAGTACCGGCCGTCATCCGCGAATTGTCAGATGAACAGTCAATGGAAATGGCGATCTTGGAAAACTTGCAGCGAGAAGATTTGACACCGATTGAAGTGGCGGAAGCTTATCAGAAACTGATGGAAAACCTTCATCTGACACAGGAGCAGCTTGCTTTCAGATTAGGCAAGAGCAGACCGCATATTGCGAATCATGTACGGTTGCTGACGTTGCCGGAGCAAGTGAGAAAAGACATTTCCCAGGGGAAGTTAACGATGGGACATGGCCGAACATTGCTGGGACTGCGAAAAAAAGAACAAATTTTATTGATTGCTGAAAAGACGAAGAAAGAACACTTGAATGTTCGCCAGTTGGAAAGACTGGTTCAGCAATTAAACGAAGATGTTCCACGTGAAACAAAAAAAGAACCAAAGAAAGACGTCTTCATTGCAGCTCAGGAAACTACGCTGCGTGAACAGTTCGGAACGAATGTTACGATCAAAAAGACGAAAAACAAAGGAAAAATCGAAATTGAGTTTTTCTCCGATGAAGATTTCGAAAGAATACTTGAATTATTGAATGAATAATTGGATGTAACTGCCTATTTTGCAAAACAGCAAAATAGGTTTTGTCTGTATACAGATAAAAGCCTCTGGCGGAATCTTGAATAGAACATGGACGTGACGGTATGGTGTTATTTGGTTCTTTATTTAATGTGTTGACGATAATACTCGGTACATTGATTGGCCGCTTTTTGCATGGAATTCCCGAGCGGATGAAAGAGACGATCATGTATGGTATTGGGCTGGCTATTGTCGCAATCGGTCTGCAGATGACATTTGCGACAACGCAGATTGTCATCGTGATTGTCAGTATAGTTATTGGCGCGATCATTGGAGAATGGATGGATCTTGATGGTAAGATTAATCTGCTTGGCCAATGGATAGAAGGGAAACTTCCTGCGAAAAAGGAAGGGCCGGGTATAGCGCAGGGATTCGTTACCGCTACGCTCATATTCTGTGTAGGCTCCATGGCGATCATCGGAGCGATTGACAGTGGCTTGCGAAATGACCACAATGTGCTGGTGATGAAAGGCATACTGGATGGATTCACTTCCATCATCTTAAGTTCGACACTTGGAATTGGCGTGGCGTTTTCCGCTGTACCGCTATTCTTATATCAAGGAAGTATTACGTTTCTGGCTTCAATTATCAGCCGTTTTGTGCCGGATGATCTGCTGCAATTCTTTATTTCTGAAATGACAGCTACCGGCGGTTTAATGATTGCAGCGATTGGCTTGAATTTAATCGGCCTGACGAAAATCAGGATAGCGAACTTCATTCCGGGGATCGCCGTAGTGGCGGTTGCCGTAACGATTGTCTATGCTTTCTGACTTCTGACGGTGATGGGCAAGCTGCAGGGCTCTGCCGATGATCCGGCTCATTTCGAACGGCAGATGCAGCCGTGTGCTTTGCAGGACTGCCTGCTCCATAAAGCCCGCAATATTGACGATTCCTTTGATCGAGACATCACCGACAGGGGGCAGTTCTTTACCTACTGCTTTACCTGGAGAAATCGGTCCGCTATGGAACAATAGATCCCCGACTGCGTCCCTTTTACTGAGGCAGGCATCTATGGCTACGGCAAAAGCGTCTGGATGTAAAACGGTTGTCTGTTCTGTGCGCTGCTTTAGATTTAAAGCATGCAGCGGTTCCTGCAATGTACCGATGACCGGGTAAGGGAACAGACTTAATTCGGATAAATAGGAACCGGTCAGAGGGCCGAGTGAATCACCAGTGGAACGGTCCGTGCCAATGCAGTAGAAGACAATTGGCTGCTGTTTGAACGGGATATGTTCTAGAAAGTAAGAACTTAATTTCCATATGACACCGGACTCTTTATAGGGTATTCGGTAGTGATAAGAAGAAGGCTCAGCAATATACATAGGGAAACACCAGTCCTTTATGAATTTTTATATGAAGTACGGTGAACAATGAAGATCAGTGCGTATTGCTGTGAAGTATAGCCTCAGGGGGTGAGGTTTATACGAAAGGAGGATTTCTTTCCATGACAGTACCTGCAAAAGCAGACGTGAAAGAAAATCTGGAAGGCGTGGAAGAGAAGCTGAAGGATGTAGTAGACCAAACCGCTAAACATGCAAACGATACGATTTTTGATACAGCATTTTGGCTGGATACCGGACTTTTTGTGTTTAAAATTATTATGATCGTTGTTGTGGCGGGTATTTTAGTAAAAGTCGGTCAAGTGATGATCCGGCGGTTTTTTGCCATAAAACTGAAAAGCCCGACGCAGAAGTCTGATCGACGTGAAAAAACGTTGATTAAACTGCTGGAGAATACACTCAAATATGTCGTGTATTTTTCCGCCATCCTGGCTATCCTGACAGAGTTTGAAATTGATGTAAAAGGACTGCTGGCTGGTGCGGGGGTCCTCGGTCTTGCTGTCGGTTTCGGTGCACAGAGTTTAGTGAAAGATGTGATTTCCGGGTTTTTCATTATTTTTGAAGATCAATTCGGCGTCGGAGACTATGTGCGAATTAACGCGGCAGAAGGAACTGTGACGGAAATTGGTCTGCGCACGACGAAAATAGCTTTGTTCGGAGGCGAACTGTATACGGTGCCGAACGGTCAGATCGGTGAGGTCATTAACTTTTCCGTGACGAACTCGCTCGTACTGTTGGATATCGGTGTGTCATACGAGACGGATATCGATCATGCCGAAGAGCTGATAAAAGAGTTTTTGAAGAATCTGCCCAAGGAACGTTACAGTCAGGTAATAGGGATTCCCGAGGTGCTCGGTGTGCAGAATATTGAGCCTTCGCGGATTGTACTGCGGATCATGGCTGAAACGGAGCCGGTTGCAAACTTTGGAGTCGGACGTAAATTGAGACAGGATTTGAAGAAGTTCATGGACCAGAACGGGATTGAAATGCCTTATCCGAGAATGGTTCTGTACGAAGAAAAGAAGAGAGGGGATTCAGGAGATGGCGGAGAAAGAATTTAATTTGCATGACGTAGTGGAAATGAAAAAGCAGCACCCTTGCGGCAACAATGCATGGAAGATCATCCGCATGGGTGCCGATATCCGAATTAAATGTGAGGGCTGCGGCCACAGCGTCATGATTCCTCGCAATGAATTTGCCAAGAAGATGAAAAAAGTGCTGCTGAAGAACGAGTCTTGAGAACAAATAGACATTCAGTCAACTTGTCCTTATAATGAAATGGTTGACCAACGAATAATGAAGGTTTGAATAGATGAGAAAGGTGTGGGAAGAATGGCGTTAACAGCTGGGATTGTAGGTCTTCCGAACGTGGGAAAATCAACATTATTTAATGCAATAACGAAAGCGGGAGCCGAGGCGGCAAATTATCCGTTCTGTACGATTGATCCGAACGTCGGGATCGTGGAAGTGCCGGATGAGCGTTTAGATAAGCTGACAGAGCTTGTTGTGCCGAAGAAGACCGTGCCGACTGCATTCGAATTTACAGATATTGCAGGAATTGTAGAAGGAGCGAGTAAAGGGGAAGGACTTGGAAATAAGTTTCTTTCGCATATTCGTGAAGTAGATGCAATTTGTCAGGTCGTCCGCTGTTTCGTGGATGAAAATATTACGCATGTAGCCGGAAAAGTAAGCCCGATTGATGACATTGAAATCATTAATCTCGAATTGATTCTGGCAGATATGGAAAGCGTGGACAAGCGATTGGCACGTGTGTCCAAGATGGCGAAGCAGAAAGATAAAGCAGCGATGATTGAAGAGCCGGTTCTATTGAAGCTAAAAGAAGGGTTTGAAAATGAATTGGCTGCGCGTTCTGTTGACCTGACAGATGATGAGTACCAGGTCATCAAAGGCATGCATTTATTGACGATCAAGCCGATGCTGTATGTGGCGAATGTATCAGAAGATGAGATTGCGGATGCTGATAATAATCCATATGTACAGCAGGTTCGTGACTTTGCAGAGAAGGACAATGCAGAAGTGATTGTCGTCTGTGCGAAGATTGAAGAAGAGATGGCAGAGCTTGAAGATGACGAGAAGGAGATGTTCCTTGAAGAACTCGGCATCAAAGAATCAGGACTTGACCAACTGATCAAAGCAACATACAATTTACTTGGCCTGGCAACATACTTCACAGCAGGTGTGCAGGAAGTACGTGCATGGACGTTCATTAAAGGCATGAAAGCGCCTCAGTGTGCGGGTGTCATCCATACTGATTTCGAACGCGGATTCATCCGTGCGGAAACGGTGGCCTATGATGATTTAGTAGAGAACGGTTCGATGGTGGCAGCAAAAGAAGCCGGCAAAGTCCGTTTGGAAGGTAAAGAATATATCGTTAAAGACGGCGATGTTATGTTGTTCCGTTTTAACGTGTAATTGCAAAGTTGAAAAGCTGTTTCCTCGTTATGATGGGGAAGCAGTTTTTTTGCGTTCAATAGGTAGTTACATGGCAATAGAAAAATAAATTTACCAATATGCAAACTTTTTTCGGATGGCTTACGAATATACTTAAGAGAACAAAAGTGAATGAAGCAAGTAGGTGGCGTCTGAATGGATCAAGAGAAGAAGTGGATTAAACAGCTTCAAAAAAATATAAAAGCATCCGCTGCGAATGATCTTGTAGCAAAATACTATAAAGAAATCTATGCGTTTAGTTATAAGCAGACGCTGGATGTCGAGTTGTCTCTTGACTTGACACAGGATATTTTTATGGGCGCGCTCCAGTCCATTCATCAATACAATGATAAAAAAGCATCGTTTCGAACGTGGTTGTATAAGATTGCATCGAATCGTCTGGTAGATTATTACCGGTCGAAAAGTTATCGGTATGCACAGCTCGCACAGCCGATGGAGGATGACTTATTCGAAGATGAATATGATATGACTCTTTCTTTGGAATATAAAGAGGACTATGCGCGTGCGGCTGCATACATAAACAAACTGGATGCCCGTTCTCAGCAAGTCGTCCGTCTCAAACTATTTGGGGAGTACACGTTGCAGGAAATTGCGGAAATCGAAGACCTCCCGTTGTCGACAGTAAAAACCAGATATTATTCGGCACTACGGTGGATTCGGTCAAAAATGGAGGCGAATCATCTTGAATAAAGAAAACTTTCAGGTGCCCGAGTTGGATGAACATTTAGTCCAATCACAAATAAAACAAATTGTGGAACAAAGTGTTGCCGCCAAACCCACATTTTCTCGTCAGATGAATACTATGTACTCACAAATCAGCATGCGTCAGATATTTGCAGATCGAAGGGAATTAATTTTCATTTTCTTAATTGGAATATTGCTGTTTGGCTGGTTGTTTTTCATTCAGCAACATTTAGAGAGTGAGGCAGTCTATACAGGACTGTTTCTCATATCACCTGTTTTATTTCTTGGGTTTTCCTTATATAGCTATTGGACAAGAGTGGAACGGGATACGTACGAAGTCGAAATGGCTTGTAAGTTTAACGTTTATCAACTTATGGCATTTAGGATGCTGGCCTTTAGTGTGCTGTCCATCTTGATCAATAGTTTCTTCATAGCTTTAGTTGCACAAGTTCATCCGCATATTCATTTCATTCGGGCATTGATGATTTCCTTAACTTCATTGTTTATTTTCTCGAATCTGTTTTTATGGACTTTGATGAAGCGACACTCGCTTGTAACTACTGCAACTATGGTGTTTGGTTGGATCTTTTTGAATCTTCTGCTCCACTATGGCATGGGCTCATTATACGGTGAGTTGCTTGTGCAAATCCCCATAGTTATCTATGTGCTTGTTCTGCTTGGCAGTTTGTATGTATATGGCGGCCTGCTGAAAAAATATTTTGATTTAAGACAAATGAAAGGGGCTGTTTAACGTGTTAGTGGTAAAAGAGGTTTCAAAACAATATGGAGATTTTACTGCCTTGCGAGATATACAGTTGGAATTTGAAACAGGACTCTATGGCTTGCTGGCTCCGAATGGTGCAGGGAAAACAACGCTCATTAAAATGCTGGCGACTTTACTATATCCGACAAAAGGAGAAGTTTTCTATAACGGCAAGAATATTATCGATATGGACAGCAGTTATCGAGAGCTGCTCGGCTACTTACCACAGCATTTTGGCTATTATAAGAACTATTCGCCTAAGCAGTATTTACTTTATTTATCCGCCCTGAAGGGAATAAGCAAAAAAGAAGCATTACCTAAAATTATAGAACTGCTGGATAAGGTAGCACTTGGCGATGTCATGAATAAAAAGATGAAAAAATTTTCGGGCGGAATGGTGCAGAGGGTCGGCATTGCACAGGCTTTGCTCAATGATCCGAAGATCTTGATTTTGGATGAACCGACTGCCGGCCTTGATCCAAAAGAGAGAGCACGGTTTCGAAATTTGCTGACCGATCTGGCTCGTTCGCGGCTTGTCATAGTTTCCACCCATATTGTATCGGATATAGAATCCATCGCGAATGAAATTATCATGATTAAAAACCAGCAGATTCTTTACAAAGATTCGGTAGAAACTATTTGTGGAACATTGGATGGAGCGGTTTTTGAAACATCAATGGAATTCGAACAGCTGCAATCCTTCCGTCAAAATCATGTATTGCTTTCTGAAAAGCAGGAGTACGGAAAAATGATTGTACGATTTATCCATAAAGGAACTCCACAAGTTGATTGGCTGCCCGTACAGCCGCAGTTAGAGGATGTATTTTTGTATGAATACCGGGACGAAACGAACGGAACAGTGCAATGAGGATTTTATTGTATGAGTGCAAGAAAGTAATACAATCACCAATTTTCTTGGGACTGTTTCTCCTGTTTTCTGTTTATAACATCTATCTGATCGTCAGTTCATCAGATCATAAAGAAGAGTTGAAAATAGTCAACGAACTGATTGATACATATGGACGTGATATTTCAGACACTTCGCTTGCACAGTTGGATCAGGATATTCAGCAGGAAATGACCCAGTTGAAACACAGTGCAGGACTGGAATTCCAAAGCGTGCAGGAACTCTTAGAAAATATGTCGCCGGAAGAACAAGAAACTTATAGCACAGAACAATGGAATCAAATTCAGCAGCTTGCAGTAAAAGAAATGTATTTCAATACAGCCCGTTCAATAGACGAGAGCTATGCAGGGATTGATATTCAGGAAGCAGGAGAAGGAGAAGTGAGAAAGTATGGGCTCAGCGGCTCGGCAGCGTCCTATCTTTTGCAGGAATATGAGAAACTGGATAAACGTTTTGAAGAACTAGTGAAAAATGGAGAGCATAAGCAATGGTTTTTTGCAGGCAAAGCCTACTTCATGCATAGCTTCCTGTTTCAAACGGTTTTCAGGCATATCATCATTGAATCGTTGTTGCTGATTGTTTTAGCAACAGCTCTAATTACCGCATATGAATTTGAACAAAAAACACAGCTGCTTATATTTTCCACGAAGCGTGGAAGGAAGTTGATGAAAGATAAATTATCAGCATCCATAGCCATTGCAGTTGCCACAATGATTTTATTACTCGGCATCACCTTGGGTACTTTTTTCATTGTATTTGATTATTCACATGTATGGTCAACTTCCATTAGCAGTGCATTCAACTGGGAATATAATTTTCCTTATATTGCTTGGCGGGATATATCGGTTGGAACATTTTTATGGCTGGCGGCCGGCATTGTCCTGGCAGGGGGGCTGCTCATGTCTTGTTTGACATTCGCTTTGTCTACAGTGGTGAAAAATAGTTACATCGCTTTTTCAGGAATCGCCCTCTTTTTTATAATTGCCTGGTTGTTTCCTAGTTTTATGTCCAAATCGTCTATTCTGCTTTTCATTACAGGCTATAATCTTTCTCAATTATTGCTCGGGATCTCTAACTCGTTCATGGGAGGCGGTCTGACTGGTTCTCGAAATTACGAATGGCTGACTGTCAGCTGTTGGACGCTGATTGCTGCAGGAATTTGCTTTGCAGTTTATAGAAGATTTACTAAAACGGATATAGGGTAGGTGGTGTGAAATGCAAATCGTTTGGAATGAAATGAAGAAGATATTGACGTGGAGAATGCTGACGTTTTTACTGCTTGTCAATGCTGTCTTGTACTTTTTATTAATAAGTTTTGACATTGAATATTTTCCGAATGGCAGACCAGCACTTGACGGATACCGTCTCGGCATAGAAATGGTAGAAGAATATGGTGTGCAGATGGATGAAAAGGACATGCTTGATTTCCGCCAAATGTATGAGCTCAAAAAAGAGGAAGCGAATGAGTATTTGCAGGCGCGTCCTGAATTTTCAGCTGCCGGTATGGATAATTACGACAAGCTAATAAATGCCGATCGGAACAATGAAGAACAACAGGAATTGGCGGACCAAATCATGCATGAACAGCAAGAAGATCTATTTTGGGAACTGCAGGAGAGGTCACGGCTCATGGACTTTCATGACATGAAAGAAATGATAGGGTTTGAGGCGAATGTTTTGCAACAAAAACGTTTTGACGAATTACTCGCTGAAGGAAAGTATCAAGCGTATCCAGAAGTAGTCATCCAAAATTTTAAAGAGTTTATTGTCCATGTCGGAATTACGATCTTATTCAGCGTCGTACTTCTCATTTCACCATTCATTTTAAAAGATCGCACAAGGCGGCTGCTCGATCTACAGTACACATCGAAAATCGGCAGAGGAATCTATAAAACAAAATTGATTGCCGGTATTCTTTCCGCAGGGCTGGTCATCACGGTGCTGTTGGCTTTCTATTTCAGCTTGTACGCACAAAATGCTACTTCACCATATTTCGGTTTAGGAGTGAATGCGTTCATTGCGAACCTGACTTGGTATGATCCAACTTTTTTACAGTATATTTGGCTGTGCATCCTGGCGATTTACGTCATCGGATTAATTTTTACGATGCTGGCAATGTCTGTTTCAAGTGTTGTACCCAATTTCGTCACATTGATTGGTATTCAAATTCCTTTACTATTTGTGATGCTTCTACTGGGATTCAAAATATTGTTGAGCCATATTATTTCTGTGCAATTCCCACAATGGCTCGTTCCAAGTCTATATGGCTTGTCGGGAATTGTAAGCGCCGGTCTTCTGGTTTATTTGATTAGGCGAGAAAAACTCAGGGATATTTTGGAGTGAACCAGAAATTACTGCTATGTACAGATGAAAAGCTGTTTCCTCGTTGAATGGGGAAACAGCTCTTTTCATTCCCCAAGATAAATATAAAGCTTCGGCAGTTCAGGATCGTCTTTCACCATCGCATCATCCGGAAACTTCTTCAGTTCTTTATACATCGCAAAATCACCGGCCGCCCCGCCGATCAGCAGTGCACCAAGCGTCAGCAGAACACCGTCACCGATATAAAGTGCAATGACGGCAGGCAGGATTCCTGTCATCCAGAACGGCAGTAGCAACGCTTTGCGGATCCCTTTATTGTCCATCAGCTGGTCTGCCGTGGCGTAGGCAATCCCCATTTTCAGATTCACGCCATAGTCCATGTTCTTCCAAGGAACATTACAGAAAATACGGAAGCCGAGCAAATGGAAAACCTCATGAACCACAATTAAAACGAGATAGCCGATAAACCCATAAAGCAGATACCAAAATGAAAATGTCAGATGCAGTCCGCCATCCAAGAAGAAGCGGATCAGGAAGAGCGTCAAAAGCGGAAGGACAGTCAGCCAGATGCTTTCCTTCGCCACTTTCTGTAAATCTAATTCCACAATGACAGGCTGTTGTTCTTCCATATGAATTCACTCCTTAATTCATTCAGTATAGTATATTCAGGGTTGATGTTCCAATCAGGATATGATAATATATACTGATGTGAGTAATAGTAAAATTACTTACTCCTTGCCCGCTTGAAAAAGCAGGGCCCAAGTCCATAAGGAGGTGACTATTGATGAGAAAGTACGAAATTATGTACATTATGCGCCCAACTCTTGAAGATGACGCGAAAAAAGCGTTGATTGAACGTTTTGACACTGTCCTAACTTCAAACGGTGGGGAAATCATCGAGTCGAAAGAGTGGGGCAAGCGCCGTCTTGCATACGAAATCGACGACCTGCGTGAAGGTTACTACCAGTTAGTAACACTTAACTCTGGTGCTGAAGCAATCGATGAATTTACACGTTTAGCGAATATCAATGAAGGTATCATCCGTCATATGGTAACTCGCGTTGACGCGTAAGCTGATATAAATTACTGAATTCTAAATGATGAGGGAGGTTTGATTCTGAATGATAAACCGTGTCGTTTTAGTTGGTCGATTAACGAAAGATCCTGAGCTGAAGTATACACAGAGTGGTATTGCTGTGACTCGATTTACACTGGCAGTGAACCGTGCGTTCTCTAACCAGCAGGGTGAACGGGAAGCAGATTTTATCAGCTGTGTAGCTTGGCGTAAACAGGCTGAGAACATCGCGAATTACTTACGAAAAGGAAGTCTTGCCGGAGTAGATGGCCGTATTCAGACGGGCAGCTTTGAAGGACAGGACGGTAAGCGTGTTTACACGACAGAAGTTGTTGCGGACAGTACCCAGTTTCTTGAGCCGCGCAGTGCAAATGCAAATCAAGAGCGGCAGCCGTCACCGTCTTACGGTGGAGGAGCGCCATCTTATAATAACGCACCTGCACAAGATCAGGGACAGGGCTACAATCAGCAATCCTACCAACCAAGTCAGCAAAATATGACGCGTGTCGACAATGATCCATTCCAGCCGGGCGGCGGTCCAATCGAAGTAACAGATGACGACTTGCCATTCTGATTGAAATAGATTTACGATTACGCAAACAGGAAGGAGGACAACAATTATGGCACCACGTCGTGGAGGTCGCAAACGCCGTAAAGTTTGCTATTTCACTTCTAACAACATTACACACATCGACTATAAAGATGTAGATTTGTTGAAGAAGTTTATCTCTGAGCGCGGAAAGATGTTGCCTCGTCGAGTTACTGGTACAAGCGCTAAATACCAACGTAAATTGACGATCGCAATCAAACGTGCACGCATCATGGCACTTCTTCCGTTCGTAGCAGAAGAGCGGTAATATAGGAACCGTCGCTGACATTTTAGTCAGCGGCGGTTTTTTTATTTAAATGAAAATGATCATACAACTACCCGCAATGATCATACACAGAGCAACTGCGCTCAAACAGCCTGGCCAGCCGCTCATTCAGCACGTCCGCATGATCATAGAGGCATGACATGTGATCATTAACCATCGTTTCGTGATCATAGAACAAATGAAATCACCGGCCGCGCGCGCCAAAAAAGTGAACAGCCGCGCGTAAATCGTCCTTGAGCGAGCGAAACTCAGCCGGCCGCGCGCGTAACCCGGGTTTCCGCGCGCCAAACTCCGTCGCTGACGAACCAAAAAGCTGTCTTGCAAATGCGACGCTTATTAATATACCATCGTTCTTTTTATAATGCAAGCAATTTTATCAATTTCTTTGAAACTCTCTCTTTAAAGCTAGTTCTAAGACTCTCTATAGAAATAAAGAGCAAGGAATCCTTCTATAGAGAGAGGATTCCTTGCTCCATTTATCAAAAGATCTTTTCAATTGTAATTTTTCTGTTTGATGATAAATCTAAATGAGTTCCGCTTCCCAGCACTTTAACGATCGGCCGTAACGGGAAATCACGGTGAAGATAAATAACCTCTGCTATTTCATCTGTTGTCAGCTTCACTTTTGTACCGATCGACAGCTTATTGATCAGGTCATGGAGCACTTGAATAATCTTTACATCAAATTTCCCAAACTCTTCTTCTCTCATTAACTCTATTACTTTGAAGGAGTTCTCCTTTTGACGATAGGGCCTTTCTGATGCCATTGCATGATAAACGTCGGCCACAGAAATAATCTGAGAGATTTCCGTGATTTCCTGGCCTTTCAAGCCGCGTGGATAGCCGCTGCCGTCAAAGCGCTCATGATGCTGCAAAATTGCTGCTTTCATTTCCGGGCGCACTAAGGAAGAATCCTGCACCATCTGAAAACTGTGGATGACGTGCTTCTTCACTTCACTCAGTTCTTCACTGGTCAGAAATGCTACCTTATCAAGAATTTTTTGGTCAACTTTTGCCATTCCGCTGTCAGCTAACACGCCGGCAATGCCCACTTGCAGAACTTGTCCCTTTGGATAACCCATCTGCTCACTAATAAGCGCCGCCAATATTCCTACGCTGATGGAATGGTGGGAGCGGTAGTTTTGAATAGTTGAAAACTCGTTCAACCTTCTAACATACTCTTTATTTTCAAGGAAAGCCTGGATGACAGGAAGTACGATTACACGTACAGCAGCCACATCCAGTTTCTTGCCCGATCTATAACCCGCAAACTCTTTTTGATAAGCCTCTACCGTTTCATCGTATAAAGATTCCAAAGTTCTTGATTTCGGCGGTGAGCTTTGCATTACTAATTTTTCGACTTCAGGTGTCAATTTTACTTCTGTAACTTGATCAACCAGAGGCTGTTCGGATGAATTTTGAGCTTTGGATTCTATTAGTACTCTCGAGATGCCGAATGTACGGAGCACTTCGAAATGTTCTAATGTCAGCTTTGTATCTTTTACTATAATGGGATTTTTTGTATTTGCATATAAGTCTTCTTTCAGGAAGCTGCCCGGTCTTAATTCACTTATCTCTTTATAAATATCCATACTCTCACCCAATTTCTTCTGTACTCTATCTATTATCATATAATATTCTCAAATATTTGGATAGATGAATGAGTAAAAAATACTAAATCATAAAAAAAGGTCATTGAAGCGGCACTTTACGCCCTTCAATGACCTAAGATCAATCTACTTCTTCCGAATCCTCTGTTTCAATTTCAGCAATCTCACTGTCTTCTGCCATGTCAATTGCTTCAATTGAGTCCGGCTCCAGCTCTTCTTCCGGATCTTCCTCACTTTTTTCGACTTTCGCTACTGTCGCTACGCGTTCATCATCAGCTAATCGAATCAAACGCACACCTTGCGTAGATCGCCCAAAAATAGAAATATCGCCGATTGACATACGAATTAGAATTCCATGAATCGTAATCAGCATCAGATCTTCTTCACCGTTTACTGACTTCATCGCAACAATATCTCCATTGCGTTCTGTCATATGCATCGTTTTCAAACCATATCCGCCACGTGACTGCGAACGGTATTCACTTTCAGGCGTACGTTTACCGTATCCTTTTTCAGTTACTACGAGGATGTCGTCACCTTGATCCACTATATCCATGCCGACAACTTCATCATCTGTACGTAAGCGGATACCGCGCACACCGGCGGCTGTTCTTCCAAGCGGGCGTATATCCTCTTCTGCAAAACGAATAAGCATGCCTTGCTTGGTACAAATCGCGATATCTGATTGACCGTCTGTTGATTTAACAGAGATCAGCTCATCTTCATCACGCAGACCTAATGCAATCAGACCGTTCGCCCGGATATTCGCGTAGCCCATGATGGACGTGCGCTTGATGACTCCGTGTTTTGTTGCAAAGAATAGATAATGATCTTCGCTGAACTCGCTGATTGGAATCATGGCCGTTACCTTTTCACCTTTTTCAAAATCAATGAGGTTGATAATCGGCAATCCCTTCGCAGTACGGCTGTATTCAGGTACCTCATAGCCTTTCTTACGGAACACACGGCCTCTGGTAGTAAACAGTAGAATCGTATCGTGTGTTGATGTATTCAACAGATGCTCAACAAAATCGTCTTCATTTGTACCCATGCCTTGAATACCGCGGCCGCCGCGCTTTTGACTGCGATAGGTATTCGCAGGCAGACGTTTAATATAGCCTTGGTGAGTTAATGTCACGATGGAGTTTTCAACCGGGATCAAGTCTTCGTCTTCAAGCATTTCAGAACCGCCCAGCATAATTTCAGTCCGGCGTTCATCTGAGAAACGTTCTTTAATCTCTGTTAATTCTTCACGGATAATTTCGATTACCTTTTGCTCATCCGCTAAAATCGCGCGCAACTCTTCGATCAGCGTCACAAGCTCTTGGTATTCAGACTCAATCTTGTCCCGCTCCAAACCTGTCAGACGCTGTAAACGCATGTCCAGGATTGCCTGGGACTGACGGTCGGAAAGCTCGAACGTTTCCATCAGATTCGCTTTTGCTTCTGCCGTAGTTTTCGATCCTCGAATTAATGCAATGATACGGTCGATATGATCGAGCGCAATACGCAAACCTTCTAAGATGTGAGCACGGTCTTCAGCTTTATTCAGCTCAAACTGTGTACGGCGTCGGATAACCACTTTTTGATGCTCTAAGTAATGAAAGAGAATTTCTTTCAATCCAAGTACTTTTGGCTGCTTATCTACAAGTGCCAGCATGTTAATACCGAAGCTTGTCTGCAAGGCAGTCTGCTTGTACAGATTATTCAACAGTACATTGGCGTTTGAATCTCGTCGCACTTCAATGACGATCCGCATTCCTGTCCGGTCGGATTCATCTGCCAGGTGAGTGATGCCGTCAATTTTCTTATCGCGCACCAGCTCTGCAATTTTTTCAATGAGCTTTGCTTTATTCACCTGGAATGGAATTTCCGTGACAATAATCGTTTCTCGTCCGTTTGACGCCGTTTCAATTTCCGCTTTACCGCGGATAATGAGGGAACCGCGGCCTGTCTCGTACGCTCTGCGGATACCGCTGCGTCCTAAGATCATACCACCGGTGGGAAAATCAGGTCCCGGAACGATTTCCATCAATTCTTCGGTAGTGATTGCACTGTTTTCCGCTAACGCTAGTACCGCGTCAATTGTTTCGCCCAGATGGTGAGGGGGAATGTTCGTGGCCATTCCAACCGCAATCCCTGATGTACCGTTAACCAGTAAGTTGGGATATCGGCCTGGCAGGACAGCCGGCTCTTTTTCCTGCTCATCATAGTTGGCCTGGAAATCAATCGTATTTTTATTGATATCACGCAGCAGTTCCATAGCGATTTTCGACATGCGCGACTCTGTATAACGCATGGCTGCTGCTCCGTCCCCGTCAACAGAACCGAAGTTTCCGTGACCGTCTACGAGCATATAGCGATAACTGAAATCCTGCGCCATCCGTACCATTGTGTCGTAAACGGCACTGTCACCATGCGGGTGATACTTACCGATTACGTCCCCTACGATACGAGCAGATTTCTTATGCGGTTTGTCAGCTGTAATGCCCAGGTCGTGCATTGCGTATAAAATCCGTCTGTGTACTGGCTTGAGCCCGTCACGGACATCAGGAAGCGCCCGTGAAACAATAACACTCATTGCATAGTTCAGAAATGAAGTTTTCATTTCCGTATTGATATTTATTTCTTGCACACCGCTTCGTGGCAAATCTGCCATGTTGTCAAGCTCCTTTCACCACTTATATCTATAAGTTCAGCTGTGCCGGTCAACTGGCTGCTGATCAGGTATCGATATTCTGTACGAATACCGCATTATCTTCAATGAACTTTCTGCGCGGCTCCACTTCATCGCCCATCAGTTCGTCAAACGTAGTATTTGCTTCCATTGCATCTTCCAGACGGACTTGCAGGAATGTACGCTTATCAGGATCCATCGTTGTTTCCCACAGCTGCTCAGGATTCATTTCACCCAGACCTTTGTAGCGTGTGATGTCTGGCTTTGGTGAGGCGGGCATACTTGCCATGATTTCCTGCAATGCTTCCTCGTCGTAGCAATACTCTTCTCTTTTACCCGCACGCACGCGGTATAGCGGCGGCTGTGCAATGTAAACATAGCCTGCTTCAATTAACGGACGCATGAATCGGAAGAAGAAGGTTAATAATAACGTACGGATGTGCGCACCGTCGACGTCAGCATCTGTCATAATGACAAGCTTATGATAACGGGCTTTCTCTAAATTAAATTCTGAACCGATTCCTGTACCCATTGCCGTAATGATCATGCGAATCTCTGCGTTGCCGAGTATACGGTCCAAACGGGCCTTTTCTACGTTCAGAATTTTCCCGCGCAACGGCAGGATTGCCTGGAAATGACGGTCTCGGCCGTTTTTGGCTGAACCTCCGGCAGAGTCACCTTCTACGATGTACAGTTCACTGAGAGCCGGATCTCTTGAAGAACAGTCGGACAGTTTACCCGGCAGACTGGACACTTCGAGCGCTGACTTGCGGCGCGTCAATTCGCGGGCGTTTTTAGCTGCCATGCGTGCTCTTGCCGCCATCGTGCTTTTTTCGACTACTTGCCGGGCGACTACAGGATTTTCAATCAGAAAACGCTGCAATGCTTCAGAAAACAGCGAGTTTGTAATCGTGCTGACCTCTGAGTTTCCAAGCTTCGTTTTTGTTTGTCCCTCAAATTGAGGATCAGGGTGCTTGATAGAAACGATCGCAGTCAGGCCTTCACGTACATCATCGCCGGATAAATTGCCGTCCGCTTCTTTCAGCAGGCCATTTTTCCGGGCATAATCATTAATGACACGTGTCAATGCTGTTTTAAAGCCGGATTCATGTGTACCGCCCTCATACGTGTGTATATTATTAGCGAATGAAAGCAGGTTTTCCGCATAACCGCTGTTATACTGCATAGCGATTTCTACAGCAATGCCATCACGTTCTCCTTCAATGTAAATCGGATCTTCAAAAATCGGTTCCTTATTTTCATTGAGGTGCTGAACGTATGATTTAATACCGCCTTCGTAATGAAACAGTTGAGACTTTGGCTCTTCTTCCCGTTCGTCTGTAATCGTAATACGCAGACCGCGGTTTAAATACGCCAGTTCACGCAGGCGCGTGGACAGCGTGCTGTATTCATACACAGTCGTTTCCGTAAAGATTTCAGGATCGGCTTTAAATCGGATGGTCGTACCTGTTTCAGTCGACTCACCGATGACTTCCAGCTCTTTTGAAACCGGTCCTCTTGAAAATTCAATCGCATATAATTTATTGTCACGCCGAACAAATACTTCAGTCTTTTCTGACAGCGCATTAACAACCGAAGATCCTACGCCGTGGAGACCGCCTGATACTTTATAGCCGCCGCCGCCAAACTTACCGCCGGCGTGAAGAACCGTCATAATGACTTCTACAGCAGGTCTGCCGGTAGACTCTTGAATGCCTACAGGAATACCGCGGCCATTGTCTTCTACCCGGATCCAATTGTCTTTCTCAATTGTTACTTCTATGTGATCGCAATAGCCGGCGAGCGCTTCGTCGATACTATTGTCGACAATTTCCCATACGAGATGATGAAGTCCCTTTGCACTTGTCGTCCCAATATACATACCCGGGCGTTTACGGACAGCTTCTAGACCTTCCAACACTTGTATCTGATTCGCATCATAAGCTGTCTGTACATCTTTCTCTTCCATTGCCAACGTCTTCACCTTTCCTTTCAACCATCTCAAACTCCAAAAACCTATTCCTTACGCAAAACCGAACCATCGTGCACTTCGAAAATAGCTGCCTTCTGCAGTGTTTCGTGATCGATTCCGGCAATATTTGTTGTCGTAACAAATGTCTGAACCTGTCCCTGCATCGTGCTCAGCAAATGAGACTGGCGGTAATCGTCTAACTCTGATAACACATCGTCCAGCAATAAAATCGGTGTTTCTCCCACCTCTTGTTTAACCAGCTCAATTTCAGCAAGTTTCAAAGACAGTGCAGTTGTCCGCTGCTGGCCCTGTGATCCATACGTCTGAATATCGTAGCCATTGACAAAAAACTGCAAATCATCACGATGCGGGCCTACCAGCGTAAGCCCCCGTTCTAATTCGCGTCTTCTTACCGATTTCAGCTGATCTTCAAAAATTGTCTCCATTTCTTCAACAGTCTGCCCAGAATGAAGGTCTTTTAAAGTTCCATATGAAACTTCCAGTGTTTCCAAACCGCGTGAAATTCCCTGATGAATGGGATTTGCCCATTTTTGCAGTAATTCCATGAAGTAAAACCGTTTGCGGATAATTTGTACCGCGACTTGAATATATTGTTCTGTATACACATCGAACATGACATCCTGCAGATCCAGTTTGCCGCGATGGGTTTTCAACATGGCATTTCGCTGTTTCAGGATCTTTTGAAAATTGACCAGATCGTGCAGATAAACTCTCGAAATCTGACCAATCTCCATATCTAAAAATCGCCTGCGCAGTTGGGGGCTGCCCTTTACGATATTTAAATCTTCAGGCGCGAACATGACTACGTTCATCTGTCCCACATACATACTCAGCCGGTTTTGTTCTAAGTGATTGACTCTTGCTTTCTTTCCTTTTTTGGAAATCGTCAATTCTAATGGCAAACGACCAAATTTCCGTTCGACATCCCCTTCTATTTTACCACACTCTTGTTCCCAGCGTATGAGTTCACGATCATTTGCAGTGCGATGAGATTTTGCCATGGCCAATACATAGATTGCCTCCATGATATTGGTCTTTCCTTGGGCATTTTCACCAATTAATACGTTCATAGTTGGGGAGAATTCTAATTCGAGCGAGGCGTAATTTCGATAATTCGTTAAAGCAAGCCGGTCAATATGCATCCGGCTGTCCAGATTCATCCGCTGACAGTTTAAACTTTCCTGCGCCCGGAATATTCACGACATCTTCATCATATAATTTCTTACCGCGGCGCTGTTCCGGCTCGCCGTTTACATAAACAACATTCTCTGACAAAAACCATTTGGCCATACCGCCTGAACTGATCGTATTTGTCATTTTCAATAATTGACCAAGTGTAATGTACGGTGCATTGAATTGTACTTTTTCCATATTTGCTCAATCCCTCATCAATAGTCTGTCCCTCTAGTTTACCTAACTTTTCGCAATAAGTAAAAAGGATAGCCAACATGTTGACTATCCTATCCATACTTATTTTCTTATCGGTGAAATTAAAACGTCCGAACCGGCAAAATTAATTGCAGAATTGCTTCACTGTCAATGGATTTTAAAATGAATGGGCGCATGCTTCCTGTGAAATGAATCATCAGATCCTGACCGTCAATTGCCTTCAAAGCATCCATCATATATTTTGCACTGAATGAAATTTTCAAAGGTTCCCCTTCGATATTCACAGCTTCCACAACTTCCTCTACATTTCCGACGTCCGGAGAGTTTGAGGAAATTTGGATATTGTTGCTGCCGTCTGTGGAAAAGTGAACAATATTATTGCGGTCTTCGCGGGCAAGCAATGACGCACGGTCAATTGCCTGTAATAAATTCCGCCCGTTTACTGTAATCGATGTCTTGTATTCATTCGGAATTAAACGAGATGTATCCGGATAATTGCCTTCTAGCAGTCTCGAATAAAATAACACGTTATGCAATTTAAACAGGACTTGCTGATTGGCAATAAAAATTTCTACTGCCGTCGAGTGATCCGGAAGAATTTTGCTCAATTCCTGCAGACTTTTACCGGGAATTACTGCATTGAATGGTGTGCTCGCCTGTACTTCAGGTTTGATAATACGTCTTGCCAAACGGTGGCTGTCCGTTGCGATGCAATATAGCTCATCCTCTTTTACTGTCCATTGAACACCTGTCAGTACGGGACGTGTTTCTTGCTGTGATACAGCAAATACCGTTTCACGAATAATGGATTTCATCAGGTCTGCCGGCAGCTCAAAACGTTCTGCATCTTTAATATCCGGAAGAATTGGATATTCATCAGCACTTTGGGCAATGATATGAAATTCAGACTGTCCTGAACGGATATGCGTTTTCATTCCATCACGCAATTCAATCATGACTTCATTGGTTGGCAGCTTACGAATAATTTCGTTAAAGACTTTTGCCTGCAGCACTAATGTACCTGGCTGAATCATTTGGATAATCTGATTGCCGTCTTCTTCCAGTGGAATAAATGTGGAAATCGTAATATCCGAGTCACTTCCGGTCATCGTCAATCCTTTTTCTGTTGCCTCTAATTTTATCCCGGTCAAAATAGGTGTCGTCACTTTTGAACTGATTGCTTTGATGACATCGCTTAATCCATCCAGCAATCTATCACGCATAATTTCAAACTGCATCTCGATACCTCGCTTATATAATAGTTATTAAAGTACTTAAAGATAGTAGTAATAGTAGTAGGGCCTGTGGATATGTGGAAAACGCCAATAAATTCATGCGCAGTAAAGTTTCCCACATGTGCATAAACAGTGGATGACCCTGCACACCTTGTCCACATTTATCCACAGCTTTTTTACGCGCGCCCTAAGGTTTTCTTAATGTCCTGTATATCCTGCTGTAAAGACTTATCCGATTCCAGCATCTTCGAAATCTTCTCATGAGCATGAATCACGGTCGAGTGATCACGTCCTCCAAATTCCGATCCGATCTTCGGCAAAGAAGAATCGGTTAATTCTCTTGATAAGAACATCGCAACCTGGCGCGGATAAGCAATAGCCCGCGTTCTTTTTTTCGCAACGAAATCCTCAAGACGTATATTGTAATGCTCACCGACGGACTTTTGAATATCTAAGATGGAAATAATGCGAGGGCGTGAGTTAGGGATAATATCTTTCAATGCCTCTGCTGCCAAATCAGTTGTAATGTCTGCGTTTACTAAAGAAGAGTACGCTACCACACGGATCAGCGCGCCTTCAAGCTCTCGGATATTCGAATCAATTTGATTGGCAATGTACAGCATTACATCATTAGAGATATCAATCAGTCCGTCAGCCTTTGCCTTTTTACGAAGAATGGCAATCCGCGTTTCCAGATCAGGCGGAGCAATATCTGTAATCAAACCCCATTCAAAGCGCGAGCGCAGCCGGTCTTCCAATGTAGGAATCTCTTTTGGCGGCCGGTCACTGGAGATAATGATCTGCTTGGATTCCTCGTGCAGCGTATTAAATGTATGGAAGAATTCCTCCTGCGTCTGTTCTTTTCCTGCCAGGAACTGAATATCATCAATCAGCAGCACGTCTACGCTGCGATACTGATCCCTGAAGTCGCCAGCCTTATTATCACGAATTGAATTGATGAATTCATTGGTGAATTTTTCGGATGACAAATAAGAAACTTTCAAGGCAGGGTTTTGTTCCAGCACATAATGACCAATCGCATGCATTAAATGTGTCTTTCCCAGCCCAACGCCTCCATAGATAAAGAGAGGATTGTAAGCTTTAGCCGGTGCCTCTGCGACAGCAAGCGAAGCAGCGTGGGCGAAACGGTTTCCTGATCCGATAACAAATGTATCGAATGTATATTTCGGATTCAGCATGCCTGCAGAATTAGGCATAGGTACTTTCTCAGCAACCTTTGGCGGTGTTTTAGGAATTTGAATATCGTTTTCCGCCATATCCTGAGGCACGATAAACTCAATAATCCGGTCTTCGCCTGTCAGTTCGGACAAAATCCCTGTGATCAGATGAACGTAATGAGTTTCGAGCCAGTCTTTTGCGAAAGAATTTGGAACCGAAATCGTAGCATTTTCCGCTTCGTATGTCAGCAGTTTTGTCGATTTCAGCCATGTCTCAAAACTGGGCTTCGAAACACGCGCCTCGATATTCTTCAATACCTGGTCCCATAAATTCGATAAATTTTCCAATCGTGTGCCTCCTTTTCGATGAGATAATAAAAGCCTGGAATCTGCTTATACACAGTATCCAAACTTGTGGATAAAAAATATCGAAACATGTTGAAAAAAC
>NZ_BRCD01000033.1:0-33319 GCF_023707945.1 Sporosarcina sp. NCCP-2331 | reverse complement strand
TTAATCTCATTTAAGATTAGTTCAATTTGTTGCTTAAGTGAAGGGATTTATTGCTGAATGACATCCCAAACGATTTGATTATTAATAGTAAAATAACCATGAATCATCATATCCCTCATTCCAGCCATTTTTCTCCACTCTACTTCTGAATAGGTCTTCCGTATATCTTCAGGAATACTTTTAGTCGCCTCACCAATAACCAATATATTTTTGATAACCGCATCAAAAATTAAATCATCTTTTACAAAGTCGTCATAGGATAGACCATCTGTGAACTTCTCCATCTTATATGCAGCAGATAAAATATCCTCTAAATAAACTTTAGGCTCCCTCTGCATAAATAATACTCCTAAGCACACTTGCTTTTAAAGCAGGCTTAATATCGTCAGCAATCACCAAATCGACTGGTTTTTGAAAGTGATCTTCCAATGTGATTTTTAAATCCATATAGTTATCAAAAGACCATGCAGTATCAACAAATTCTACGACCACATCAATGTCGCTGAATTCATTTTGCTCTTTGCGGACAAATGAGCCAAACAAACCAATTCGTTTAACACCATACTTTTCTTTCCATATACCCATGTTTTTCGAGAGCTCATTAAGGATTTCTTGTTGCGATAACATATAATCACCGCCAATTTACGTTTATTTCATTATAACAAAGCATCTTACCAATGAGAAATAAAAGGCAGAATGAGTATGGCGGCATACACAAAATAGCATTATACTTTAAAAAGCCGAGATTGGCATATGTCATATTCCTTCCTGTTTTTTACTTAAAACTTCAGCCACTTGAAAATAATCCAATGCCTCCGATCTCGTAACCGTATGCGCTGTATTCTTAAATTTCTCCGCATTACTAAGTAACACGGCTGCAGCCAGCCCGATATCTTCTGCGTCGATGAAACTAGTTTTACTTTTACCCGCCGACACAAACAGTTGGTCCATTTCACGTATTTCAGCCGAATGAACACCGGATATATTTTGCATGAAGAACCCGTTTTTAATCTCTACTATGTCCATTTAAAATAGTCTCCTGCACCTTCATCCCACCCAAACCCGCATTCCACCGTTGCCGTTTAAAATAAAGTCTTTCACCTATCCCTCATTTCCAAACATTTTTATCACGTTTTGACCACTTTCCACTGCTTTTCTCACGCTTTTTGTTCACGTTTTTCTCGATTTAAAATGAAGTTCGTTACGGTCGAGAAAGATAAAAGAGAGTAGTGACAAGGGTTTCAGGGTTTCAGGGATTTAGGGTAACGGACTTTGTTATAAACGACTGGGACAAGTTGTGACGAGTTTATTGTAAAGTACTGGAGTTTATTGCAGAACTACAACATCTTCTCCAACCAAGCCACGCATTCCACGTGACTACTATGCGGGAACATATCCACCGGCTGCACTTCCTTCGTGCGATATCCACCATCTTCCAAAATTCGCAAGTCGCGCGCAAGGGTACCCGGATTGCAGGATACATAAACAACTTTCTCCGGCTTGTACTCCAAAATAGTTTCCAGCAGCTTTTCATCGCAGCCTTTCCTCGGCGGATCTACGACCAACACGTCGAAACGCTTGCCTTCTGCATACCATTTTGGAATGACTTCTTCCGCGGCACCTGCTTCAAAATGTGTATTAGTAATAGTATTCAAATCTGCATTGCGCTTGGCATCCTGAATCGCCTGCGGAACGATTTCCACGCCGTATACTTCCTTTGCCTGCTTCGCCAGAAACAGTGAAATCGTTCCGATGCCGCAGTACGCATCGATAACTGTTTCATTGCCTGTAAGCCCTGCATAATCCAACGCCTGCTGATACAACACTTCTGTCTGCACTGGATTCACTTGATAGAATGAACGGGCGGAAATCTCGAATTCGATATCACCGATCCGGTCGATAATGACGTCTTTGCCATATAAATTAACCGTTTCATTGCCCATAATGACGTTAGTATTGGCAAAGTTGATATTCTGCATGATCGACGTAACTTCCGGGACCTCTTGCCGAATTAAATCCACGACTGCCTGCTTTTGTGGAAACTTCTTTTGCCGGGTCACGAGGACTGCCATCACCTGCCCAGTCTGGCGGGCTTTCCTGACGATCAGATGGCGCAACATGCCTTGATGAGTTTTCTCATTATATGTCTCAATCCCAAGCTGCTGAATTTTACGTTTCAGCAAGGCCATCAATTCATCTGCTTCTGTCGTCTGGATCAGACAGACGTCTGTATCAACGATTTGATGCGTGCGGGACTTATAGAAGCCGGTGATCACACGGCCGTTTTCCGTGTCGAACGGGATTTGCGATTTATTGCGGTAGCGCCACGGATCGTCCATTCCTTTTACTTCATGCACCGGAACATCCGGCAGCTTGGCGATCCGGTCGATCACACTGCGGACGGTTTTCCGTTTTTGTGTCAGCTGCGCTTCATAGGATAAGTGCTGGATCTGGCAGCCGCCGCATGTTGGGAACACATGGCAGGGCGGGATAACGCGGTCTTCTGACGGTTCAATCAAGTCCAGCATTTTGGCGAACCCGTAGTTTTTCAGTGTTTTCAACACCTGGATGCTGACCGTCTCGCCGGACAGCGCTCCCGGTATGAACAGCGGATAGCCGTCAACCTTCGCCACCCCCGCTCCGTCATGTGTCAGATCCTCTATTTTCACTTCTATTCGATCGTTTTTATTTACTGCAAAGCTCATGATTTTTCCTCCATCTTTCAGATACTCCTAGTGTACCATGCGGAGCAAAGAAAAAAACAGACGCACTTAGACGTCTGTCTTCCTCGTTTCCTTATACTCACTTTTCGTAACTGCATCATCTTTTAACACGACAAAAAATGACAGGGCAATTCCGGTGATGATCACGAGAAATGGTGCGTAGAAAATTAAAAACTCCTGCATAAATCTGCCTCCTTACGCATGATAATCTTCCTTGCCTTTGACATAGTCCTTATTGAACAAGAACAGCCTCAGCAGCAAGTACAATGACGGGATCAGCATCAACAGGCCAAAAATAAAGGCTGTAATGAGCGCAATCGCCATCGCGTGATTCGTAAAACTGTCGTATATGGTCAAATATGGATAGAGCAGATACGGATAATGGGACGCACCGTAGCCGAAGAAGGCGAAGACAAACTGTCCCGCCAGCAAACCGAACGCGACTCCGTAACGGCGTCCTTTCCACAGCAGACCCAAAGTACCGAGAAACATAATGAACGACAGCAGGAACAGCGGCCAGAAGCGCTGGATATTTTCATAATGAAGCGAATTATGTTTGCGCAGTTCGAAGATGATACCGCCTGCCGCTATCATTGTCGGCAGCGCCCAGATAAGCGCATACTTTCGTAATAATTGCGTCGCTTCTTGATCTTTGGCCTTATTGGCATACCACGTCAGGAATGTGGCGGAAATATAGAGCGTCGCCGCCAGACTAAGTACGACAATCGACCAGGTCAGCGGACTTGTGAACAAGAGCCAGTAATCGAGAACCGGCTGGCCGTCTATCATTTCAATAAACCCGCCTTCTGATATCGTCAGTACGATAGACAGCGACGCAGGCAGCAGCAGTCCCGCAGCTCCGTAAACAAATGAATAACCTTTATGCCCGCGTGCCCCGTACGTTTCAAACGCATAGTAGGAACCCCGGACTGCCAGCAGAATAATCCCGAAACTGACGGGCACCAGCAGCGTCGTCCCATAGTAAAACGCAGTTTTCGGGAAGAAACCGATGATCCCGACGAAGAAAAATACCAGAAAGACATTGGTGACTTCCCAGACCGGCGACAGATAGCGCTGGATCACATGAGTCAGAATACGCTGCCTGCCAGTCAACAGAGTATAGGCATTGAAAAATCCTGCACCAAAATCGATGGCTCCGACCATAATATATCCGAATAAAAACACCCAAAGAACTGTAATCCCCAAAATCTCAATATTCATCGGATGTCACCGCCCTTCTCTTGCTGCCGATCCATGATTTCCTGCTCAACAGGGTTACGGACAAACATTCTTCGGAGAACAACGACACTGCCGATGCCGAGCACTAAGTACAGCAAGGCAAAGAGGGCGAGCATAGTCGGTACCTGTCCGCTGCTCGTTGCGCCTTCTGCCGTGCGCATGATGTTCCGTAAAATCCATGGCTGCCGTCCGACTTCTGCCAGCCACCACCCCGCTTCAAGTGAAATAAACACGAGTGGCCCCCCGAGGACGATCAGCCAGCGGAACCAGCGGGACTCGACGAATCTCCATTTTCTCCACATGCCGACCCAAAAGACTAAAGATAGAGCGAGCAGCGTCATACCGATCGTCACCATAATATCGAATAGATAATGGATATATAGAGGCGGAGTATCTTCTTCCGGGAACTGATCCAGTCCGATAACTTCCGCTTTCGGTGACCCGTGTGCCAGAATCGACAGGGCGTACGGAATCTTGATCGCATACTTTACTTCTCCGTCATCCAGTACGCCATACAGCATTAAGGGTGCATTTTCTTCCGTTTCAAAATGCCATTCCGCAGCCGCCAGCTTTTCGGGCTGGTATTCCGCTAAGTATTTTCCTGATAAGTCGCCGACAAGCGCAGCACTTACACTGAATATGAATCCAACTTTCAATGTCAGATATAATGCCTTCTTATGATAGATGTGATTGGATCCGCGCAGCAATCTGAACGCCGCAATAGCTGCCAATAAAAATGCCGATGTCATATATGCCGTGCCGACCACATGCGCCACTTTCGTCGGCATCGCCGGATTAAACATCGCGACAAGCGGGTTAACATTGATTAGTTCCCCATTGACCAAATCAAATCCTTGCGGCGCATTCATAAACGCATTAACAATGGTAATAAACACAGCTGAAAAAGAAGCACCGAGCGCCACCGGAATAAGCAGTAGAAAATGTTTCTTTTGATTTTCGAACCGATCCCATGTATATAAGTAAATACCCAGGAAAATGGCTTCAAAAAAGAAGGCGAAAGTCTCCATGAATAATGGGAGTGCGATCACGTTACCGGCCAGTTCCATAAAGTTCGGCCATAACAGTGACAGCTGCAGGCCGATGGCGGTTCCTGTCACTACTCCTACCGCTACGGTGATGACAAAACCTCGTGCCCAGCGCCTCGCAAGTAATATATAATGTTCATCATTCTTCTTAATCCCCACCCACTGTGCGAGCATAATCATCAGCGGAACCCCGACTCCGATTGTCGCATAGATGATATGGAAAGACAGCGTCAGTTCTGTTAATACTCTGGAATAGAAAACCGAATCCACTCCGTACACCCCCATTTATGAAAATAATCTTCCCACGATAGAAAGCAGCATGATGCCTGCCACAATAAATGCCAGCCACATCAGCCGTTTTTCCTGCTTTTTGTACATACATCATCACTTCCTTTGACGGTCCTTTTTTAATGTTTCCCTATTTCATTGTATATTTAACCTATTTGTTGAAATTTCGATGAAAGTTTTTGTTTACTGTCCATTAAATTGTTGTATAATAATTGATTAAAACTTTTTACTTGTCAATAGTTAAAATTTACAGTATAATGGGTTAACTATAGAGAGGTGAAATAAAGTGAAAAGGATAAAGAGAAAAGTACTGGCTTATATTACAAAAGGGGAAGGAAGACACCGCAAGCTGTTAGTTTACGAACAAACTGATCAGCCTGAAGCAGGTCTGCAGGTACCCGGTGGCACGATTGAACGTAATGAACTTTTATTAGATGCATTATATCGGGAAATCGAAGAAGAATCCGGTATACTTCGCGATGAACTTATACTCGAAGGTAAAGTAAAATCATCGAAATTCTTTCCAGAAGACAAGAATGTAATTTACGAACGGACTATTTTCCATTTTTCTTATGTAGGTACAAAAGATGAAAACGAGTGGGAATATCGTGTAGAAGGTGAAGGTAAAGACGCAGGTCTATTATTCAGCTATCGGTGGATGCCATTGAATGCAGTACCGAAGTTAGCTGCAAAACAAGGAGAAGCGATTGAATACATCTGATATCGACCTGTGGCTGTGCTTCCCGCATTGTCCCCATCATACTAATTTCAAACAATAAAAGACTATTCCATCCGAACTTATCGCGTCGATTGGAATAGTCTTTTGTTTTGCTTTTATTGAATTTCTTCTACTTTGTCCTGCAATCGCAACTTCTGCAGCGGGACGAACATTTCTACATGCCTGTACAGGTTTTCGAATGTCGCCGGCAGGACACCGCCATACTCCCCGTCCAAATTCAGCAGTACTTCATCATTTGAAGTAACTACTACTTTCTCCGCTTTCGCTTGAATAACAAGTGGATCATCTAAATGTTCCCCTCTGGAAGCGAGAGTAACGATACGAATAAACTCAGCAATATTACATTTCTTCAAAATGAGCAGCGTAAAGTATCCATCGTTAATACTGGAATCAGGTGCCAGCTTTTCAAATCCGCCGACTGAATTGGTCAATCCAATCAGGAACATCATTGCTTCATCGTCGAAAACTTCTCCATCATATTCAATTCGCATATGACTGGAATGGATGGACGGCAGCATCTCAATGCCTTTCAGGTAATATGCAAGCTGACCGAGTACAGTTTTTAGACGGCTTGGCACTTCATACGTCAATTCCGTCATTCTGCCCCCGCCGGCAATATTAATGAAATAGCGATCATTCATCAGGCCGACATCGACAGGCGTTGTTTCACCTCTACAGATGATATCAACTGCACCGTCGATATCTCTTGGAATACGCAGCGCTCTGGCGAAGTCGTTTGTCGTACCCATAGGAATCAGACCGATTTTTGGACGTTCTTCGAAGTGCCCTACACCTTCCACTACCTCATTCAGCGTTCCATCGCCGCCTGCAGCAATTACTACATCAAATCCTCTGCGCACCGCTTCTTTTGCTGCGTCAGTCGCGTCACCTTCACACGTTGTTGCGTGAGCGGAAGTTTCATAACCGGCTTTCTCGAGCTTTTCGAGGACTTCTGCCAAATGCTTGCGGAATGCTTCTTTTCCTGCAGTCGGATTATAAATTATACGTGCACGTTTCATACACTTTCCCCTCGATCCTTTCGTGTCTGAAATGACAATTCAGACCTTTACCATCATCATATGAATTCTTGAAACTCGTTAATTCGTTTGTTGCAGCACCGGCAGCCATTCAGAACGGATATCACCATACACCGCAAGCCAGTTAGCAGGCTTTGCCGTATATTCCGACATCAACTTTGAATAGAATGCTTTCTGCTTTTCTTCAAAGTCCGGATGATCTTGTTCCGGCAGCTCGGCACGGCCCGCCATTACGTATTTTTGTAAAATTGGAGCACGCGGACCCCATTTAGCCAGCACTTCACCTTCTGAATCCAATAAGATATATATTGGAATTGAACGTCCGCCATTCGTCAGATGACGATCGATCAAATCAGGATTTTCATCTCGCAATACGGTACGTACGTCAACGAACGCCGCCTCTGCAATTCGTCTCAAAATCGGGTTATTCAACATTGCGTCGCCGCACCAGTCTTCTGTAATGACGAGAATATGGGGTTGTTTATCTTTCAGTATTTCAATAAATTCATCGTCCTTCGGCACTTCAAACTCATTATAGATCAAAAAACTGTTTTCTTTATGCGTTCCCATATTGTCCATATAATCCTGAAGTGTTTGGCCCTCTTCAAAATATTGCTGTTCTGTTTTCATGACAATCCCCTCCTGTTTGATGTAAATCATTAAGTCGAAAAAACGCCCAGGCTGGACTGTTTCGGTCTCTTCCTGGAACGTTTTTACACAACGAGTCATGCTGCGGTATTATCTTTTCTTGATTTCTTCCATTAAGAGCTTATTCACT
Organism: Sporosarcina sp. NCCP-2331; assembly: GCF_023707945.1. Lineage (NCBI taxonomy): Bacteria > Bacillati > Bacillota > Bacilli > Caryophanales > Caryophanaceae > Sporosarcina > Sporosarcina sp. NCCP-2331. The sequence goes on along the minus strand of NZ_BRCD01000033.1, from coordinate 25,469 downwards.
AATGGCGGGTTTGCCTGTCCTTTTGTCGCTTTCATTACTTGCCCCACTAAGAAGCCGACTGCACGGTCTTTCCCGTTCTTGAAGTCTTCAATGGACTGCTCATTTGAATCCAGAATTTCTGTAATGACAGTACGGAGTGTACCTTCATCAGAAATTTGGACGAGGCCTTTTTCCTTGACGATATCTGCAGGATTTCCGCCATTTTTCGCAAGGTCAGCAAACACCTTCTTTGCAATTTTGGATGAAATCGTACCGTCTGTAATCAATTTCACCAGCTGAGCCAGATTTTCAGGAGTCAGCGGCGTGTCATGCAATTCTTTCGATTCTGCGTTCAAGTAAGCTGATACGTCGCCCATCAGCCAGTTGGAAGCAAGTTTCGCATCTGCTCCGGCTTTCACTGTTGCATCGAAAAAGTCAGACATTTCCTTTGTTAATGTCAATACGTGAGCATCATACTCAGGAAGATCCAATTCAGAAACATAGCGTGCTTTACGAGCATCCGGCAATTCGGGAATTTCCGCACGTACACGGTCCATCCACTCTTGCTCAATATGAACTTCCGGCAGATCCGGATCATTGATAAAGCGGTAATCATTCGCGCTTCCTTTGATCCGCATTAATACTGTTTCGCCTGTTGCTTCGTCGTAACGACGGGTTTCCTGTTGAATCGTTCCGCCAGACAGCAGGATTTTTTCCTGACGTGCCACTTCATTCGCAATACCGCGGCGGATAAAGTTGAATGAGTTCAAGTTCTTCAATTCAGTCTTCGTACCGAATTTCTCCTGGCCGAACGGACGGAGTGAAATGTTCGCGTCACAGCGAAGTGAACCCTCTTCCATCCGAACGTCAGAAACACCTGTATATTGAATAATGGCTTTCAATTTTTCCAGGAATGCATACGCCTCTTCGGGAGAACGCACGTCTGCTTCTGTGACAATCTCAATCAAAGGAGTTCCCTGACGATTCAAGTCGACCAGTGAATAGCCGTTTTCGGTATGCGTCAGTTTTCCTGCATCTTCTTCTAAATGAACGCGCTCGATGCGGATCTTTTTCTTCTTGCCTTCCACTTCGATTTCAATCCAGCCGTTTGAACCGACAGGACGCTTATCCTGTGAAATCTGATACGCTTTTGGATTATCCGGGTAGAAGTAGTGTTTACGATCAAAGTTCATGACGGGTGCAACATCACAGTTCAATGCCATGGATGCCTTCATACCGAATTCGATAGCTTTTTTATTCAATGTAGGCAGTACACCCGGGTAGGCGATATCTGTTACATGGATGTTTTTATTCGGCTCGGCGCCAAAATGAGCAGGTGCCGGCGACATGATTTTCGTATCTGTCTTTAATTCTACGTGGATTTCTAATCCGACAATGGTTTCGAAGTTCATGATCAGTTCCCCTCCTGAATCGCTGGAGTCCGCTTATGGAAATCAGTTGCCTGTTCATACGCGTGTGCTACTTTATAAACTGTTTCTTCATCAAAGTGTTTACCCATAATCTGCAGTCCGATCGGCAGTTCATTCACAAATCCGCAAGGCAAGGAAATTGCCGGACGTCCTGTTAAGTTGGCTGGAGTTGCCAGTATATCATTTGCATAATATACCGCTTTATCTGTCAGTGTGTCTCCCAGTGGAAGTGCAGGACATGCAGCAGATGGCCCGATAACGACATCATAGTCTTCGAAGACTTTATTGAAATCCTCAGCAATCAGCGCACGGACTTTTTGTGCGCGCACATACACTTCTTCATGGTGATCCGCACTCATAGCGTATGTTCCAAAAATAAGACGTTTTTTCACTTCCCGGCCGAATCCTTCCTGACGTGTACGGAAGTAGGCCTGTTCCAGATTTTCCGGATTTTCCGTATGGAAACCGTAACGCAATCCATCGAAACGGGAATAGTTGGAAGAGGCTTCAGATGAAGATATTACATAGTACACTGTCGGCGCATATTGGACATGCGGCAATTCGACTTCTTCCCAAGAAGCTCCCTGCGATTCTAGTACTTGCAATGCCGCCTTCACTGCTTCCGCAACTTCCGGCTGCACACCTTCACCTAAATATGCAGAAGGCACAGCAATTTTCAGGCCTTTAATATCACCTGTCAAAGCTGCTGTGTAATCTGGAACTACTTTTGCAGAGGATGAACTGTCGTTATCGTCTTCTCCTGCCAGCACATTCAATAGTAAGGCATTATCTTCCACCGTACGGGAAATCGGGCCGACCTGGTCGAGTGAAGAACCGAAAGCCGTCAGACCGAAACGGGAAATACGTCCGTATGTAGGTTTCATTCCAACGACACCACAAAATGCAGCCGGCTGACGAACAGAACCGCCTGTATCTGATCCCAATGAAAGCGGAACTTCACCTGCTGCAACTGCTGCTGCAGAACCGCCTGAAGAACCGCCGGGCACGTGATTCAAATTCCACGGGTTTAAGGTATTTCCAAAGTAAGAAGTTTCCGTCGTGGAACCCATGGCGAACTCGTCCATGTTTAATTTGCCGACAGAGACCGCACCGGCCGCACGAAGTTTTTCAACTACTGTTGCATCGTAAACAGGGACAAAGTTTTCGAGCATTTTGCTGGAACATGTTGTCACGATATCTTTTGTAACGATATTGTCTTTGATCCCGACAGGCACGCCATAAAGCGGTCCGCGTTCATTTGCAGCCTGCTTGTCCAGCTGCTCCGCATGCTTCAAAGCTTCTTCTTTTGTCAGGTGAACGAATGCGTGGATTTTTTCATCTGTCTGTTCGATTGTTTTAAATGTCTCTTCTGTTACTTCTTTGACCGTAACTTCTCCCTTTTGAAAAAGCTCCCGAAGTTCTGCGGCTGTTTTACTTGTTAACGTCATCACTTTTCCTCCTAAAAATCATGGTAGCGCAAAGCAGTTATTTTACGGATCTGCCTGACTCGTTTACAGGATATCCGGCACTTTAATCAGACCGTCTTCATGGTCTTCCGCAGTTGCCAGCATTTTTTCGCGGTCCAGGATATCTTTTGGCGTATCCTCGCGCAATACGTTGATCATGGGAATCGGATGTGTCATCGGTTTGACGCCGGAAACGTCCACTTCATTTAAATTTTCAACACTTGCAATTAAATCTGCAATTTTTGCAGCATAGTATTCTTTGTCCTCTTCAGAAACGCCGATACGGACGAAATCCGCAAAGTACTTGACGTCATCTTTTGAAAATGTTGTCATACATCGTTCCTCCTCATTTTACCATCGGTTAAATCAATTACGCCTCCGCGTAATTGCGCCCGGACTGAATTCAAGCAAGCTCAAATTCAGTCTGTGACATCCGCCGGAGGCTAAACTGTTTTCAGTTCATCATACCATTTTATCAGTTCATTGGAAAGTTTGTTATGTCAGGAACTGTCACGTTAATAGCCATAGACATGCACAAATGGTTCTTTGCTGTTTCCTTCATTCACGATCAATACTTCAGGACCGTTGACCGACGTAACACTAATCTCCACGGGTATATTTTTAAAATGTGTTTTTACCAATGACGTCAAATACTGCGAAAACGCAATCAGCTCACTCTTGCCAAAAAACTGGATCGGTATTTCAATATGCAGGGAATTAAGCTTTTGATCCTTAAAGTATGCTGTCCCCACAGCATTTACGAAGCTTTCGAAATAATCGTCAATATCCTGTTTAAAGTTCTTGAACGTGGTATTTAATTCGCGATAATTGCCTGTCGGAGAGGATGCCGGCAGCAAAACATAAGTTTCGTTTACTTCTTTCCATCCTGTGAATTCATTTTTTCCTTTTTGTGCAATCGCTGTGGCAAAGTATGTACCCGGAACGATATCATTCCGGCTCTTTTGCTTGAACAGACCGACAGCAATCGGTATATCTGCCAGTTCCGGCTTCGCACGCAGACGCTGCAAAATAATGTCCGCCATCTGCTTGCCTTTTTCCTCAATGGTCTTATCGTCAATCGGACGCTCATTACCTTCACGCGGATAATAAAGTGAATTCATCGCCAGACCGATCGTCATCCCCGCCAGCTTCACTTTCTTTTCATCTGTCATCTGCAAATAGTTTTGTTCGACGATATGGGCTAGGTAAATCGGCGCTTTCTCTGCAATCTGTTCCGGTGTCATATCGTCTTTAATGGCTGGATTCAATCCGGCTTCGTAATTGGATTTCCGTGACAGCCATTCCTTTGCAGTATCCCGGTCAATATACTGACCTTCCTGGAAATAATAATTGGCCGGATCGAAATACTGCGTAGAAAGCCGCAGCAGTCCTTCTTCTGTTTCCTGCATATCATATTTCGTATTCAAATTACTGACGACCAGTCCCCTGCTCGCGCTTTTTTTGAAAGGAACAGGGGTACGATAATACTCATCTTTGACCTGATCTTCAGGTATAAGCACCATCTCTTGTTCGCTCTCATCTGTTTCCTGAACCGCTTTCTCCTGATCATCACCCGGTGTCGGCAGGCATCCCGTCAGCAATACAGCCGACAGAACACTTGGTATCAGCCATTTAGTTCTACTTTTCATTCATATCCACTCCAAGGGCATCAAGCATTGCTTGTTCATCCCAAATTTCAATTTCTAACTCTTGTGCTTTCGTTAACTTGGAGCCTGCGTCTTCACCTGCAATAACAAGATCTGTTTTTTTGCTGACACTGCCGCTGACTGTACCGCCGAACGCTTCAATCTGCGCTTTGGCATCCGAGCGAGTCAGCTGTGACAGTTTCCCGGTCAAAACCACCGTTTTTCCTGCAAACGGACCGGTAGTCGGCAACTCTTCACGCGTGACACCTTTATATATAGTATTGACGCCGTACGAACGCAATTTGTTCATTACTTCCTGAACTTCTTCTGTACTAAAATACGTCACTACCGCATCCGCCACAATATCGCCAATCTCAAACACATGGATCAGCTGCTCTTCTGTCACTTGCTCCAGCGCATCAAGCGTACGGAATTCCTCTGCTAAAATACGTGCCACTTTTTCCCCGACATGACGGATTCCAAGACCGAATAATAACTTCTCCAACGAATTCTCCTTGGACTGCTCAATTGCAGAAATAATATTATTCGCTGACTTTTCTCCAATCCGCTCAAGAGTAAGCAGTGATTCTTCTGTCAGTGTATAAAGGTCTGATACATCCTGCACGAGATTGGCCATATAGAGCTGCTCCACTAGTTTTTCGCCGATTCCTTCAATGTTCATGGCTTTCCGTGAGACGAAGTGAATAAGCGCTTCTTTCATTTGGGCAGGACATTTCGGATTCATACAGCGCAGGGCAACTTCCCCTTCAATACGCACCAGTTCAGAGCTGCATACGGGACATTCGGCAGGCATCTCAAACGGTTCTTCACTGCCTGTCCGTTCAGCTGTTACCGCCATGACGATTTCCGGAATGATGTCTCCGGCTTTGCGAAGTACAACCAGATCACCGATTCGGATATCTTTTTCCCGGATTAAATCTTCATTATGCAGTGAAGCCCGTCCTACTGTCGTGCCCGCCACTCTTACAGGTTCCAGTATAGCCGTCGGTGTGACAACTCCAGTCCTGCCGACACTCAGTTCGATAGCCATTAATTTTGTGCGGACTTCTTCAGCGGGAAACTTGTAAGCAATTGCCCAGCGCGGACTTTTTGCCGTATAGCCTAGCTGTTCCTGTGACTCGAAATTATCGACTTTAATGACGATGCCGTCTATTTCGTAATCGAGTGACTGACGGTTTTCGGTCCAGTATGCCACATATTCAAATACTTCTTCGATCGAAGAACAGCGCTTACGCTCATGATTCGTCGTCAGGCCGATTGCATCCAACTGATCCAGCGCTTCTGAATGACTGTCCAAATTATATACTTCTGCATCTCCGCCGACCGCATAAATAAATGTCGCCAAGTTGCGGCTTGCTGCGATTTGCGGATCGAGCTGGCGCAACGATCCAGCGGCTGCGTTACGCGGATTCGCAAACGGCGCTTCTCCCGCTTCGTCACGGGCTTCATTTAGATCGGCAAACGAGCGCTTCGGCATATAGGCTTCTCCGCGTACCTCAATGGTCAGCGGTTCCTTCAGTTTCAGCGGTACCGTACGGATTGTTTTCAGATTCGCCGTAATATCTTCACCGACTGCACCGTCCCCCCGTGTAGAGCCTTGTACAAGCCGTCCTTCTTCATATTGAAGCGAGACTGCAAGACCGTCGATTTTCAATTCACAGACATACACGGCACTGCCTGCAGACTCCCGCACACGCCGGTCAAACTCACGCAGATCTTCTTCATTGAATGCATTGGCTAAACTGAGCATCGGATGGCGATGAACGACTTTACTGAACACTTCAAGCGGCTTTCCGCCCACTCGCTGGGTGGGTGAATCAGGATAGATCAAATCCGGATGTTCCGCTTCAATTGCCAGCAATTCTTGCATTTTCTCATCATATTCTGAATCAGGTACGATCGGAGCATCCAAGTCATAATAGGCATGTCCGTACTCGTGAAGGATTTTCTTCAGCTCAGCAACCCGTTTTTCCAGTTCCAGTACATCATCCATCGTTAGTCCACACTCCTCAGAAACACATTATTCTTTTTCGATTGGTGCAAATTTAGCCAGCAGTCTTTTGATGCCGACAGGATTAGGGAAAGCGATGTCGAGTTCCAGATCATCTGCAGCTCCTTTTACACTGACGACAGTGCCAGTTCCCCATTTCTTGTGGGTGGCTTTATCGCCAGGCGTCCACTGCAATTTCTCTCCGCCGCTTTCATTATAGAGCGGACGTTTGACAGCAGCGCGCGGAACACCCGGCTTTTGTGGTGCTCTGTCGAATGGCACACTCATGCCGTTGCCGTCAGCGAGCATTTCGATCAGTTCTTCTGAAATTTCATTAAGGAAACGAGACGGTGAATTAAAATTCGAACGTCCGAACAGCATCCGGTAGCCTGCACAGGTCATATATAGACGCTGCTCCGCCCGTGTAATTGCCACGTAAGCCAGTCTGCGTTCTTCTTCCATTTCTTCCGGATCATCCAGCGCACGGATATGCGGGAAGATGTTCTCTTCCAGGCCGATTACAAAGACGACAGGGAATTCCAGCCCTTTTGCAGCGTGCATCGTCATCAGGACGATTTTTTCCGTGGAAGAGTTCTCTTCTTTATCGAGCGTATCAATATCTGCAACCAGCGCAAGATCAGTCAGAAACGCAACAAGTGAACGTTCACTCTCTTCTTCCTCTGCACGCTTTTCAAAGGCTTCGGTAACGGACAGGAATTCTTCAATATTCTCAAGACGGCTCTCCGCTTCAATCGTCTTTTCTTTTTCCAACATACTGCGGTAGCCTGATTTTTCAATGACTTCCTTTACTAATTCTGTGATGGACAGGAATTCCTGCATTTGCGAAAAGCCATCGATCATTTCACGAAATTTCATAGCTTCATTGGCTGCTCTCGCGGGAAGACCTATGAAATCCACTTCCTGAAGTGAGTCAAAGATGGAGCGATCATTTTCGAGCGCAAACATTGCCATCCGTTCAAATGACGTGGCGCCTATACTGCGTTTCGGTTCATTGATGACACGGGCAAATGCCAGATCATCGTCATTATTGGCGATCAGCCGCAAGTAAGCCAGCAAGTCCTTAATCTCTTTTCGGTCATAGAATTTTGTACCGCCGACAATTGTATAGTCCAGATTGGATTTTAATAAATATTCCTCAATTACACGTGACTGCGCATTCGTTCGGTAAAGAACCGCGAACTGGTCAAGCGACAGGCCCTGCTGTTCTTTCAGCTCAATAATCTGCTGCACGACGAATTGTGATTCATCTTTTTCATCACGTGCTTTATAAATAGAAATCAATTCGCCTTCCGCATTATCGGTGCGCAGCTTTTTGTCATAGCGGCTTTTATTATTATTAATCACTTCATTGGCAGCCTGCAGAATTCGTTTGGTTGACCGGTAATTCTGCTCCAATAAAATAACTTTTGCCTCTTTATAATCTTTTTCGAACGACAGAATGTTGCCGATATCAGCGCCTCGCCAGCGATAGATAGACTGATCGGAATCTCCGACTACACAGATGTTGCGGAATTTTGAAGCAAGCATCTTGACGAGCCGGTACTGGGCGTTGTTCGTATCTTGGTACTCATCGACGTGAATATACTGAAATTTATTCTGATAAAATTCCAATACATCCGGCACACGTTCGAACAGCACAAGCGTCATCATGATCAGATCATCGAAATCCATCGACTGATTCTGGCGGAGTTTTTTCGTATAGCGTTCATAGATATCCGCCACTGTGCGTTCATACGGATTTTGAGGATTGCAGTTTTTGCGAAATTCCTCTGCATCTATGCATTCATTTTTTGCATTGCTGATTGCGCCGAGCATGGCACGCGGATCATGCTGTTTCGGATCGAGATTTAATTCTTTCAGCACACGTTTGACTGCTGTCAGCTGATCGGCACTGTCTAAAATGGTAAAGTTCTTCGATAGCCCAATACGGTCGACGTTTCTCCGAAGGATCCGTACACACATGGAGTGAAATGTGGAAACCCACATGCGTTCACCGGACCCCGCACCCAAAAGGCCGTCAATCCGGTCACGCATTTCACGTGCTGCTTTATTTGTAAAAGTGATCGCAAGAATATTGGAAGGATACACCTGTTTTTCAACAACGAGATAGGCAATGCGGTGTGTCAGCACACGCGTCTTTCCCGATCCGGCTCCCGCCATTATCAGCAGCGGGCCTTCCGTTGCCTTAACAGCTCTTGCCTGTTCAGGATTCATGCCTTTCAGTAAGTCTTCTGATAGTTTATTCATGTAAGTACCGCCTTTTCGGAACGTTTGTTCTGATTATATATGATTCACACAGATAAAGGAACAGATTTCACTGCTTTTACTGTGGCCAGAGCGCTTTTCAAGTTTTCGTAGATAATATTTCCAACGACAACCGTATCCGCGATTGCTGCCATTTCTTTAGCCTGCTCAGCTGTGCGGATTCCTCCGCCATAGAAAAGCCGGGTTTTTTCAAGAAGTTCTTTGGCTGAACGCACAATGGCGGGATCGCCGTACTGTCCGCTGTATTCCAAGTAAAAAATAGGCAGCGAGAATAGATGTTCCGCCATGCGCGCATAAGCCTGTACATCTTCCTCGTCAGGCACCTGACTGACACCCGTCAGTTGAGCCGCTGTGCAATCAGGATTTAAGATGCAGTAGCCTTCGGTGATGATTTCATCAAAATTCATCATGTGCCCGTATTCCCGGAGCGCTTCATGATGCAGTCCATTGAGCCATTTTGTATTTGTTGTGTTCAGAACGGTTGGAATGAAATAATAATCGAATCCCGGCGTTACGGATTCCACGGTGGATACTTCTAATGCGAGGGGCACTGAAAACCGGCGGAAACGCGCCAGCAAGTCAAGTACATTTTCAATGGTGACACCGTCAGACCCTCCAATAATGACGCCGTCTGTTCCTGATTCTGCGATTGCTTCAAGATTTTCATCCGATATTTCTTTTGCCGGATCAATCTTGAAAGCGTGCCGCCATGTTTTGTAATCCATGTTTGTTCTCCTTTCAGGCTATTTATGGTTTTGTATGTAATGCAGGTTTTGATATGATTTAGTATCGAGACCAGGGAAAAGAACACCTTTTGCGATAAGACCTCCAACGTCTGTCGAGTCTAAACGGCCGTCTCCGCTTTAGGTGGCTACCAAAAAAACCGGTGGGTTGGGGCCCGGCCGGTTGGGTTCTTATTTTTTTGGCTGATTCTGATCGAGTTCAGGGTAGAGGCGTCCGAGCATGAGGTTGTAGCCTCCGGATCCGTAGTCCACACAGCGCCGAATGCGGGAGATGGTGGCTGTGCTCGCACCGGTTTCCTGCTGGATGCTGTCGTAGGTTTTTTTCTTGCGCAACATATGAGCTACATCTAATCGCTGTGCGATTGACTGGATTTCGCTCATTGTACAAACATCATCGAAAAATTGGTAGCACTCTTCTAAGTCTTTCAACTCCAAGATCGCATTGAATAATTGATCTGTCTGCTCACTTCGTATTTTATCGATTTGCATGTCCTCACCCTCTCTGTGCCGATCTTATGGAGTAAATGTAACGGAAGACGCAGGGCCCGACATAGTCGGCACAATATGAATCCAGGTCTTTCCAGCCGTTAACTTGACGGGAAGGCCCTGTTCTAACGGCGTTAGAAAACCGTCCATATTTTCCCACTCTATCGGTTTGGCAATTCCGTCATGAAACAGCATTGCCTTGCCGCCCGAATGAATATCAATTGCCTGTCTTCCTTCTCGATCCACCGTTTTATGATCCAATTCCATCACGAGCACGTTCGCTAATTCTACACGGCGCTCATTTAGTTTATCGACTGTATCAATACCGTTAACAGAACGGTAATAACGATTCGCCTGCTCATCATACTGATATGTACTGGCAAAATTCGGATTGCTGCCGTACGCGACTGTAATGGATGAAGCTATTTCTCCTATTTTATCACGTTCATCAAGATTTAGGAAAGAAAAGACTGGCATCTTAGAGATCTTTTCAGACGCTTTCGTCATTTCAAATGCCTGCTCAATATGCGCCTTGGAAATATACGAGTTATGCGGCGCCCTGCGATCAGTCGAGCGTTCGAATAAAGTTCCGTCATACTGCATGCCGTTAACTTGATCGACAACCCGGTCGTCCAGCAGTTTCTTGGCATCCGGGCTGTAGCCGTGGGCAATATAGAAGGCATCCATTCCTTCAGCCATCTTGATAAAATAATCACGGGCACTGCGTATCGGGCCGATTTGCTCAGGTATTACACTGTGAAACAACGCTAAATAACGTGTAACTTCTCCTTCCGCTAAAAATTCATAGATCAGATCTGCATCTGCAATACCAGATTGCGGACGGGCTAGCGGATGATTATTAATTGTAGCCAAAATGGGCCGGTTCTCCAGCTTTTCTGTCAGCAGTTCACCAGTAAAAGGAGCAGGGTAAGCGGATGAGATCGTTTCATCCGCCTGCTCCTCCGGTTTTTCTGAATCAGTATTTTTTGAGGAGCAGCCGCCAATACATAAAAGGCCTGCTAAAGCAGTTGCCAACAGTCTCCGTTTATTCCATTTCAATAGGGGTTCCTACCTTTCCGTATTAGGAATTAAGCGTTCATTCTTCAGCACCTGGACTAAACCTACAGGTGTGATTCGAACATGCGGCAGATGGATCGACTCCAGAAATAACAGAGTATAAACCGCATCCCCCTGATGGTACCCGCGTTCTTTCAACACCTTCTTTAAAGCCAACTCCTGCTTTGCTGCAATTTCCAGCGGCTGATCAGACATGCCGCCTGATACCGCCAGTGGCAGCGTGACGATGATTTCACCGTTTTCAGCAACAACCATGCCTCCGCCTATATTCTTCAACTCGTTAAAAGCTCTTTTCATTTCTTCCCAATTCTGTCCAACCAACAGGATGTCTCCTGTATTCGAATAAGAAGAAGCAAACCCTTGCAATGAATCCGCAAATCCTTTCAGCACGGTATTGACGCGCCACTTGCCTTTCCGATCGATCAGCAGCAGAAAGCATTCATTGCGATCCCTAATCACCCGGTCAGACAGGTCTAGATCGGTCTCATAAACTTTTGTGATTACGTCATTGACCATTTCGATTCCCTTATTCGATTCAAACGAGAAATCATGGTCAGTTAGTTCGAATGAAAGTTCAAATTTCGGTAGTCTCTCCCAATCAACTGCTTGAAACCGCATTTCCGCTTTGCCGTTTTTCAATAACCATTGTCCTTTTGACAGCACATCCGTCGGCACAGGGTTCCATTCATTTTCTAAAAAGTTTAACGTAGCGTAACGGCCTGTCCCGATAACACTATGCAGATCGGTGATGTCATAGTACCTCGCGACATTATAAGAAGCCATTTGATATGCATCGATTGGTGCCACTCCGGCATCGAGTGCAATTTGAATACATTTATCCATTATGCCGTCTTCATAGAATGAGGGAGTAGAGCCGTCCGTTGTCATCATCAAATGATCGAAAACATTCCAGCCTTTCTCTACAATTCCTTTCAATAAACCGGAAAGATCCCGTCGAATAGAGGATTCCCGCAAGGTAACAGCGTAGCCTTGCTGCAAACGTCTTTCCACTTCATCCACTGTCATTGACTCGTGGTCACCGTCCACCCCGAGCAGCTTCATTCGGGCAAGTGTCCGTTCTGACGCACCCGGGAAATGACCTTCAATCTTTTTCCCCCGACGTTTCGCTTCAACTAAAGACTGCATCATATTCTGGTCGCCCTGCAACAGCCGCGGCCAGCTCGTCAGTTCGCCTGCCATCAATACATCCGTGCGCTGCAGCCAGGCGGCAATATCTTCCGGATTGAATAGTTGCTGCTCGTTCTTCAGCATCGTCTGTGAATCCACCCGGGCCCACCAATAAAATGAAAAAGGCAATTCATTCAATTGATCGATCAGATGGAATGCCTCTCCTCTTTCCAATAAAGTAAAAAACATCAGGTTATCCGACAAGATCGTCGTAGTTCCGCGCTTTCCTGCATAATCCGCAAAACTTTCAGGGTTATAAATCTGAAACGGATGAACATGAGGCTCGATATAGCCGGGTACAATTTTCTTTCCTGACGCATCGGCCCTCTCAGTTCCTTCCAGTTGAGCAGGCAGTCTCTCTCCGACATATACAATACGATCTCCTTGAATCCATATATTGCCCTTCATCCACTTTTTAAAAATCGAATGCAAGTATGTTGCGTTTTCAATCAATAGATCCGGCGCTTTCTGCCCGTTAATAATAGCCAGCTGCACCTGTAATTCCTGTGTATTCCACATAACTTCCACCGCCCTGTTTAATTAACACTCGCTGTCTATTAAGATAGCAATCTGATGATGAATAGGCAAGCTGCATATAAGTTTTCCACAAGCACGTTCTGAAGCAAACAAATTACACACAAGTTATTCACGTTCCCAACAGTTTATTCACATTATACCCACTGATAACTCACAGTTTTTATAAGAACCTGTGGATATCTATAATTATTCAGAGAATCCCGGCAGGCCGTTTTTATTTAGAAACCCATATTAAAATCCCCTGCATTAAAATAAATGCAGGGGAATGGATTATCAAATTATTCAAATGTTCTCCAGCCAATATCATGCCTGTGGAAGAAACCGCTCCATTCTTTTGTGGAAAGACCTTCATAGACTTTTTCTTGCGCTTCTTTCAAATTACCGGCTTTTGCCGCTACCAGCAGAACACGTCCGCCGTTACCGACAAATTTACCGCCTTCTAATTTCGTTCCTGCATGGAAAACATCAAGTCCTGATGCCGTTATAGAATCTAAATTCGGCAGTTCTTTTCCGTTGACGACATCACCGGGATATCCGTCTGACGCAATGACAACGCCGAGCATCGCCTCTTCATCCCACTGCAGATTAAAAGTTTCCCCCGCCATCAAAGCTTCCATAAACTGACCGAAATCAGATGCCATGCGCGGCAGGACGACCTGTGTTTCAGGGTCCCCGAAACGCGCATTGAATTCGATAACCTTCGGACCTTGCTCGGTTAAGATCAAACCAGCATACAGAATACCTGTAAAAGGAATACCTTCTTCCGTCATGGCGTTTACTGTCGGCACTACGACGCGGTCATATGCTTCCTGAACTACTTCTTCTGAAATCTGGGGTACGGGAGAATAAGCACCCATTCCGCCGGTGTTTGGCCCGCGGTCCCCATCATATGCACGTTTATGATCCTGTGCGATGACCATCGGATAAATCTGTCCGTCATGAACAAAAGACATATAGGAAAATTCTTCGCCGTCCAGAAATTCTTCCACTACAACACGTGAAGAAGATTCGCCGAATTTTTGATTGCCGATCATATCATCGACTGCATCCAACGCCTCCTGAAGCTCCATCGCAACAATGACGCCTTTACCGGCCGCCAGCCCGTCTGCTTTGACAACAATCGGCGCGCCCTGTTCGCGAATGAACTTCTTTGCTTCTTCTGCATCAGTAAACGTGCCGTATGCTGCTGTCGGAATTTCATACTTATTCATGATTTCTTTAGCAAATGATTTACTGCCTTCAATCCGTGCCGCCGCTTTAGTAGGACCGAAAATGGTCAGGCCTCTGTCTTGAAAGAAGTCTACAATTCCTTCAGCCAATGGCTGTTCAGGCCCGACAAAAGTCAATGTGACATGTTTTTCGACCGCGAAATTAGCCAGTGCTTCAAAATCTGTTGCAGAAATCGGCACACAAGTTGCATCTGTTTTCATGCCGTCGTTTCCAGGCGCTGCAAATACTTCCGTTACAGAAAGCGCCTGGCTGAACTGTCTGGCAATCGCATGCTCGCGTCCGCCGCCGCCAATTACGAGAATTTTCATTTCCCTATTCCCCCTGCCTGCTTAATGTTTAAAATGACGTACTCCTGTAAACACCATCGTGATGCCATATTCATTGGCTTTTTTAATAGAGTCTGCATCTTTCACAGATCCGCCCGGCTGAATAATGGCTGTGATTCCAGCTTTCGCAGCCGCTTCCACTGTATCATCCATCGGGAAAAATGCATCTGAAGCAAGTGCCGCCCCTTTAGCCCGTTCTCCCGCCTGTGTCAGCGCGATGTTTGCAGCGCCGACACGGTTCATCTGTCCGGCACCGACACCAATTGTCATTTGCTCGTCCGTTACAACAATTGCATTGGACTTCACATGCTTCACAACTGCCCAGCCCAGTTTCATCGCGTTCCATTCAGCTTCAGTCGGTTCACGGTCTGTCGCTACTGTGATATCTGCGTCTTCAAAACCGTAGGCATCAGGCTGCTGCATAAGCAATCCGCCCTCAACTGACACCGTATTCCACTGATCTTTTTTCTGCTGTTCGAATGAAATCGTTAGGAGACGGATGTTTTTCTTCTTCGTCAATGTCTCAAGAGCTTCTTCTGTAAATGAAGGTGCAATAATGATTTCTAAGAAGATTTCTGCAAGCTGTGATGCTGTTTCCTGATCCACTTCTTTATTCAGCGCGATAATTCCGCCAAAAATAGATGTCGAATCTGCTTCGTATGCTTTTTTAAATGCTTCTGCAATTGTACTGCCTGTCCCCACACCACAAGGGTTCATATGCTTGACCGCCACTGCTGCCGGCTGTGTGAACTCTTTGACGATCTGAATCGCCGCGTTGGCATCCTGGATATTGTTATAGGAAAGTTCCTTGCCGTGAAGCTGTTCTGCATAGGCAATGGAGAAATCAGAACCAAGCGGACGACTGTAGAACGCTGCCTGCTGATGAGGATTTTCTCCATAGCGCAGTGGCTGCTTTAATTCGTATGTATACGTCACTTGCTCTGGGAACTGCTCACCTGCAAGTTCAGTCAGATAGCCAGAAATTAATGCATCATACGCTGCAGTATGGCGGAACACTTTAGCTGCCAGTCGGCGGCGTGTTTCAAGCGTTGTCTTGCCGTCTGCTTTCAGTTCATGCAAAACTGATTCATAGTCTGAAGCGTCTACGATAACAGTTACGTATGCGTGATTCTTTGCGGAGGCACGAAGCATGGCCGGTCCGCCGATATCAATATTTTCAATGGCATCTTCTGTTGATACGTCCGGTTTAGAGATCGTTTCTTTGAACGGATAAAGATTTACGCAGACTACGTCAATCGGCTGGATGCCGTGCTCTTTCATTTGTGCCTGATGTCCCGGATCATCCTGTTTCGCAAGCAATCCGCCGTGAATCATCGGATTTAAAGTTTTCACACGGCCTTCCATAATTTCGGGAAAACCTGTGATTTCATCGACAGCTGTCACGGCAA
Source organism: Sporosarcina sp. NCCP-2331 (assembly GCF_023707945.1). Taxonomy (NCBI): domain Bacteria; kingdom Bacillati; phylum Bacillota; class Bacilli; order Caryophanales; family Caryophanaceae; genus Sporosarcina; species Sporosarcina sp. NCCP-2331. The sequence continues at coordinate 9,655 of NZ_BRCD01000033.1, read as the reverse complement.
CACCATTGTCTTTCAGGTGTTTCATTGTGCCGCCGGTAGATAATAATTCGTATCCAAGCTGTTCCAGTTCCTTCGCAAATTCCAATATCCCGCTTTTATCCGATACGCTTAGCAATGCGCGCTTTTTCAACGTAATTCCTCCAATTTATACAAAAGGCCTGTCATGATAACAGGCCGATCATTTTTCAAATAAGTTTTTTAATGTTTCTGCATACAGTTCATGTTCTGCTTTATGAATAGCAGCAGCTGTTTTATCAGGATCTTCTTCTACAACATGTACAGCACACTGCGCTAAAATAGGACCGGTATCCATTCCTTCATCCACAATGTGCACCGTCACCCCAGTTATTTTGACGCCTGCCGCCACTGCCTGCCCAATTGCATCTTTTCCTGGAAATGAAGGCAGCAGCGATGGATGGATATTGACGATTCGTTCAGGATACGCGCCGAGCAGAACAGGACCGATCAGGCGCATATAGCCTGCCAATATCAGCCATTCTGCCTGAACATCCTGCAGTCGCTTCAATACAGCTTGCTCATACATCTTTTTCGAATCAAAATCACGGGGACGAAAAGCCGCCACGGGGATGCCTGCCTGTTTAGCGCGTTCTGTTACAAACGCATCGGGCCTGTCCGTGACAAGCAGAACGACTTCAGCCGGAATCCCGCCGACGTAACACGCTTTTTCCAATGCAGCAAAATTACTGCCGCTTCCTGATGCGAAAATGGCGATCTTCACTTTATTGGTCATAACGTAAGAGTGCCGTCATGATCGCCATTGAACGCGACGCCTTCTTTAGTTGTGACGCGACCGATCACATACGCTTTCTCACCATGAGCTTCTGCAATTTTAATCGCTTTTTCCGCCTCTGCCTCAGGCAATGCTACTACAAAACCGATGCCCATATTGAAAACACTGTATAAATCACGGTCTGTCAGTTCGCCTTTTTCCTTCAACATCTTAAACACTGGAAGTACCGGCCACGCGCCTAAGTCCACCTCGACTCCAAAGCCCTCTGAGAACATGCGCGGCAGGTTTTCAAAGAATCCGCCGCCTGTAATATGGCCCATCGCATGTACATCCAGCTGCTGATGAATCTCCAGTACAGGTTTAGAATAAATTTTCGTCGGTGTCAGCAAGGCATCTGAAACCGTTCCAAGCTCTTCATACCCTTCGATTGTGCTGTCAATCTTCGCACCAAGCTGTTCAAAAACGATATGACGGACTAATGAATAACCATTAGAATGTATTCCACTCGATGCGATTCCAACCAGTACGTCACCTGCCTGTACACGCTCACCCGTCACCAATTGACTTTTTTCGCAAGCACCGACTGCAAAGCCTGCCAGATCATACTCATCTTCTTCATAAAGACCCGGCATTTCAGCTGTCTCTCCGCCGATCAAAGCAGCTCCTGACTGTACACAGCCGTCTGCCACTCCTTTAACGATGGCTTCCACCTTTTCAGGAACCGCTTTTCCAAGCGCAACATAATCCAGGAAGTAAAGCGGTTCCGCTCCTTGCGCCACGATGTCATTAACACACATCGCCACACAGTCGATTCCGATCGTATCGTGACGGTCAGCCATAAACGCCAGTTTCAGCTTCGTACCGACACCATCCGTTCCTGAAATCAATACAGGCTCTTTATATTCGAGCGCCGACAGGTCAAACATTCCACCGAAACCGCCAAAAGCTCCTGCAACACCTTTACGTGAAGTTCTGGCTACGTGGGATTTCATACGTTCTACCGACTCATAACCCGCCTCAATATTTACTCCTGCTTTTTCATATGCCTTCGACATGGAAAGGCCTCCTATCGTACGATTTCTTTTTCATGCGGCATCGCCGTATCCGAATAAATCTCCGTTGGATACTCGCCTGTGAAACACGCCAGACACTGGCCGCAGTTTTTCATTTCAGGCGACCGGCCGTTCGCTTCGAGCATTCCGTCGACCGACAGAAAATTAAGCGAGTCGGCGCCGATTTCTTCACACATTTCATCGAGCGTACGTCCTGTTGCAATTAATTCGGAGTCGGAACTGATATCAACTCCGTAATAACAAGGTGCAATCAAAGGAGGCGAGGCGATTACGACGTGAATCTCTTTTGCGCCAGCTTCTCTAAGCATCGCAACGATCCGCTTGGATGTCGTGCCGCGTACGATGGAATCATCTACCATTACGACCCGTTTTCCGTGAACTACCTGATGAACAGGCGACAGTTTCATTTTCACGCCTTTTTCCCGCAGCGCCTGCGAAGGCTGAATGAAAGTTCTCCCGACATAACGGTTTTTAATGAGGCCGAGTTCATATGGTATACCGCTCTGTTCGGAAAATCCGATTGCGGCGGAAATACTGGAATCCGGTACCCCTGTGACAACGTCCGCACTGATCTGCACTTCACGTGCCAGCTGTTTGCCGCAGCGTTTGCGTGCGGCATGAATGTTAATACCGTCGATATCTGAATCTGGACGGGAGAAATATACATACTCCATGGAACACATGGCGCGTTCAGCCGGCTGGGCAAAACGCTCAGACGTCAGCCCTTTATTATTGATAATAACTAATTCACCGGGTTCTACCGAGCGGACATGCTCCGCTCCGATAATATCGAATGCACAAGTTTCAGATGCCACGACCCACGAATCACCAATTTTCCCCAGCGACAGTGGACGCAATCCGTTTGGATCCTGTGCGACCATAAGGCCTTCATCTGTCATAAGAACGAAAGCAAAAGCCCCTTTTAAGATGCTCAATGCTTTTTTCACTTTGTCGCGCTGATTCAGTGAGCCGCTGCTGCGTTTAATCAGATGTGCAAGCACTTCTGTATCAGAAGTAGTCTGGAAAATACTTCCTTGACGTTCCAAATGTTCTTTAAGATCCGTAGCATTGATTAAGTTACCGTTATGAGCAATCGCAAGGCTTCCCGTTGTTGAACGGAACACGAGCGGCTGTACATTTTCAATACCGCGGCCCTGTTCTGTCGTATAACGAACTTGTCCAATCGCACCATAGCCATGTAATGTCGCCAGGTTTTCGCCGGAGAACACTTCATTGACCAGACCTTCGCCTTTCACAGCATGGAGACCGTCATCGCGTTTGACGCAGATGCCGGCTCCTTCCTGTCCTCTATGTTGAAGAGCATGCAGTGCGTAATAGCTTATTTGCGCCGCATCTTCATGCCCCCAAATACCAAATACGCCGCACTCTTCGTTTAACCCTCTGAGTTCAGCAAGCATGGAATAGCCCCTTTCCAAGCAGCGTGGAATTCTTCTACCGTCCCTTCCAGTAAAACCGTTCCTTCTGCATCTTTGATGACAAGTTGCTCGCCATCTGTCACAGTTCCGATTTTCACAGCATCTTCAACCTTCTGTTCAAATGCCGCCACTTGCTCAGGTTTTACAGTAACCAGGAAACGTGACTGTGATTCGCTGAATAAAGCGGTAACTGCAGAACCTTCGACTGTTACGTCTGCTCCCAGTCCGTCCGCGGCAAATGCTTTTTCACAAAGCGCTACCGCAAAACCGCCTTCAGAAAGGTCCGCTGCAGACTGGATTTGCCCTTGTTGGATTGCGTTAAGCAATTGATCCTGACGTTTCACTTCTGTATCCAAATCGATAGCAGGTGATTTACCGAAAATCTTTCCTTCTACCATCTGCTGAAGCTCACTGCCACCGAATTCTGTCGCTGTTTGACCGATCACATAAATCGCATCGCCTGCCTGTTTCAAGCCGGGCGTTGTGACATGTTTCAAGTCATGGACCAGACCGACAAGACCGATCGTCGGTGTTGGATAAATCGGAACACCATTTACTTCATTCGAAAGGGAAACGTTACCGCCGATCACCGGCGCGTTCAGCTTACGGCAAGCTTCTGAGATACCGTCTGCTGATTTCTCCAGCTGCCAGAACACTTCCGGTTTATCCGGGCTTCCGAAGTTCAGGCAGTCTGTCAGTGCAATTGGTTCTGCTCCTGAACAAATCAAGTTCCGTGCTGCCTCAGCCACCGCAATTTTGCCGCCTGTTTCAGGGTCTAGATAGATGAAACGCGAATTACAGTCTGCTGTCATCGCGATCCCTTTATTCGTACCCCGCACGCGGATAATCCCAGCTGATGCTCCCGGAGCCAGCACCGTACTTGTTCTTGCTCCTGTATCAAACTGATTATAGACCCATTCCTTTGAAGCAATCGTCGGGCGCTGCAGCAGTTCCAGTAACGTATCTTTCAAGTTTGCTACTTGCGGCTCTTTATTTTCCATCGCCTGGTTCTCTGCAAATGAAGCCGGCTCTTTTGATTCTTTTTGATAGCTTGGTGCATCTTCAGCCAATAAATCAGCCGAAACTTCTGCAACTATTTCCCCTTTATGAAGGAGGCGAAGCATTTTGTCATCTGTTACGCGGCCGATAGCCACAGCATTAATCCCATATTTAGTGAATAATTGTATGACTTCCTCTTCGCGGCCTTTCTTGACTACGATCAGCATGCGTTCCTGCGACTCAGACAGCATCATTTCATAAGCTGTCATATTTTCTTCACGCTGTGGCACCAGATTCAAATTCATCTCTACCCCATAGCCTGCTTTTGAAGCCATTTCAGCTGCGGAAGAAGTTAGTCCTGCCGCTCCCATATCCTGAATCCCGATGAGTGCATCAGATTTCACAAGCTCCAGACAAGCTTCCATTAACAGTTTCTCAATGAAAGGATCCCCTGCCTGCATAACCGGCAGTTCATTCTCTTCTTCAATTGACACTTCTGAAGACGACATCGTCGCACCGTGAATTCCGTCACGGCCGGTTGTAGCGCCGGCATATAGGACAGTGTTACCTACTCCTGCCGCCAATCCTTTTTGAATATCTTCATGATTAAGCAATCCAACCGCCATCGCATTGACAAGAGGACGCTTAGAGTAGCATTGATCGAACTGCACTTCACCTGCTACTGTAGGAATCCCCATCGCATTGCCGTAACTCGCAATCCCGGCAACCGCCTCTTCGAATAAAAACTTATCGCGCGGATCCGTTAAATCACCGAAACGCAAAGAGTTTACCAGCGCAACCGGACGCGCACCCATGGAAAATACGTCACGGATAATACCGCCCGCCCCCGTAGCCGCACCAATGAACGGTTCAATTGCAGAAGGCGAGTTGTGTGACTCCATCTTGAATACCGCAGCCTGATTGTCACCGATGTCTACAATTCCTGCGCCTTCGCCCGGCCCTTGAAGCACACGCGCGCCTTCAGTCGGGAACTTCCGAAGAACAGATTTTGAACTTTTATAAGAACAGTGTTCTGACCACATAGCCGAAAACAAACCTGTTTCCGTATAATTAGGAGTGCGTCCAAGCATTTCTTCCGCACGTGTATACTCTTCTTCCGTCATGCCCATTTGAAGATACAAACGCTGCTCTTTCACTTGTTTCGCTGTAGGTTCGTGATTAATTGACATGCTTCTCACTCCAATTGTTCAAGATTGAATGGAATATTGGCGCTCCATCGGTACCGCCGATCAGTTCTTCCACTGCACGTTCAGGAAGCGGCATCATGCCGAGCACATTGCCTTTTTCATTTGTAATGCCTGCAATTGCAGCTGTGCTGCCGTCCTCATTTTCACCCGCATAGGTAAAGATGATGCGGTTGCTGCTTTTCAATTCTTCCACTGTTGCTTCATCCGCATAATAATTACCGAATTCATTGGCAACCGGAAGTGTAATTTTCTGGCCTTTTGAATATTCTTTTGTAAATGCTGTGCTGGTATTTTCTACCTGCAGCTTTACTTGAGCAGAACGGAACTTCAGGCTATTGTTGCGCAAAAATCCGCCTGGCAGAATGCCCGCTTCCACTAATATATGAAATCCATTTCCTACGCCGAGAACCAGTTTTCCCGACTCTGCAAACTTCTGAAGTTCCTGACACGCAGGCGAACTTTTCGCAAGTGCACCGGGACGTAAATAGTTACCGTAAGATGTACCTGTCGGCAAAAGCAGCGCGTCGAATTGACCCAGCCGGTCCGCTTCTGTATGCCAGACATATTCCACTTCCTGCTTCACTGTTTCCTCAACCGCATGGTACATATCCAGATCACATGTAAGACCCGGGAATACTAGGACAGCGAACTTCATTGGCCGGCAACCTCCCCGACTTCAAAGCGGTAATCTTCGATGACTTTATTGATCAGCAGGTTATCGCACATTTCTTTCACACGCGTTTCAATCGTTTGTTCAGAACCATCCAGTTCCAGCTCGATCAGCTTACCGACACGAACACTCTTTACTTCTTCAAAGCCCATTTTCTGAAGTGCATCTGTCGTTGCGATGCCTTGTGGATCTACAACACTTTCACGTAATGTTACATAAATAGTTACTTTCGTCATTGTTGGTTCCTCCCAAAGTGGAAATAGTAGTGTAAAACTTATTTAATCCTGCCAGATACCTGATTGTTCAATTTCGATAAGGGTTTCTTCTATATGATCTGTCATGATCGTAACATGGCCCATTTTGCGTTTCTCTTTGGCTTCTGCTTTGCCGTACAAATGAATGGACCAGTCAGGATACTCCGTAATAGCTTTCTTCATTGGCTCTACATGCTCTCCAAGCAGGTTTACCATAATTGAAGATGCCCATAGTCTTGGTTTACGCAGCGGCCATCCGCAAACTGCACGGATATGCTGATGAAATTGCGAAATATTGCACGCTTCGATCGAATAATGTCCCGAGTTATGCGGACGGGGAGCCAGTTCGTTTATGATAATCCCGCCATCCGGAAGCACAAACATCTCAACGGCCAGTGTTCCGACCAGATGCAAATGACCCGCAATTTTTTCTGCTTCGCGCTCTGCCTGCTCTAATACCGTGTCAGCTACACGTGCCGGCACAATCGATTCATGCAGAATATGGTTTTTGTGAATGTTTTCTGCGATTGGCAGGCAATAGGACTGTCCCGCTTCATTACGTTGTATGATCACTGAAATTTCTTTCTCAAACGGCACGAATGCTTCCGCTATACAGGCTGAATGGGCGAACAGCGACCTGGCTTCTTCCAGCTGTTCTTTTGAATCTAATTTCACTTGTCCTTTTCCGTCATATCCGCCAAAAGCGGTTTTCACAATACAAGGATAGCCAATATCGGAAATTTTCTCTGCCAGCTCTTCAAATGAATCAGCTGCAATATAAGGTGCAACCGGTGCTCCTGCTGCTTGAATTTCAGCTTTTTCATTAATTCGGTTTTGTATGATGCGAACAAGCTCTGCTCCCTGGGGCACATTCGCCTGCTCTGTTAATCTCTTCAAACCTTCATAATCGATATTCTCAAATTCGAATGTAATGACATCACTGACTTTACGTAGCTCAGCCAGCGCTTTCTCATCATCATATGGTGCGATAATTTCTATATCAGCAATTTGTCCACACGGCGAGTTCTTCGTTGGGTCTAATACAGCAATGTGAAATCCAGCTTCTTTTGCCGCCATTCCCATCATACGCCCAAGCTGACCGCCGCCGATAATTCCGATTGTCTGTCCAGGTAAAATCACTTTCACTCCAGCTCACCGCTGCTTTTCAAAGAGATTTGACGCATTTGATCACGCCGTTCCTGCAATCGTGAACGCAGCTCCTTATCCGTTGTGCTGATCATCTGCGCAGCCAGGAGTCCCGCATTGATAGCACCGGCTTTCCCAATCGATACTGTAGCTACAGGAACACCGCCCGGCATCTGTACGATTGATAATAATGAATCCATACCGTTTAATGCTTTAGATTGTACCGGAACACCGATAACAGGAACCAGCGTTTTTGCAGCAACCATTCCAGGAAGATGAGCTGCTCCGCCTGCTCCTGCAATAATCACATGCAGCCCTTTCGCTTCAGCCTGTTCCGCATATTCAAACAGCAAATCAGGTGTACGGTGAGCTGAAACTACCTTCTTTTCATAGGGGACCTCCAGCTCGTCCAGGATCTCACATGCATGTTTCATTGTTTCCCAGTCACTTTTACTTCCCATAATCACACCGACTTTCGGTTCCAAATCCAATCCGCTCCTTCATATCCGTACTATTCAAATTATTTTAATAAAAAAAGGTCCTTGAAAACTCCACTTTTCACATGCACAAAAAGCAGAACTTTCAAGGACCCTTAACAATCCGCGATAATAGACTCTCTATCTCACGAAGATATCCAAGAAAAATTGCTTTCCCACATAGTGTAGACATTTACGGTGTCTTGGTAGAAACGCTGCAGCCAATTCTGCGGCATATACGGGGAACTCATTTACTCTTATTATAGTAACAATTTAAATTTCATACGTCAACTCAAAGACGAACAATATATAATGACGCTTTTATAATCATTCGCCTTTCGGACGTACCTGGATTGAAAACATACCTATTACTAGAGCATTCCACTATTTTCAGCTGTTTTTAATCCCTTGAAACTGGGTTTGCTGCTTGACAGGAATGTACTCTCCGCCCTCTTGTTTAAAAACCGGTTTCTCTCTTCTCGCAACAACTGTATAGCCCAAACGTTGAATCCGTTCAAGGCACTCTTCCAATGTTTCTTCGTCTTGCCGATCAAACCACATTTTTTTGCTGCTCATTTAAATAGCTTTCCTCTTTTCACACTTTTCACCCAGAAACCGCCATGTATGGTTTTTGGTTCATACGAAATAATGAACGCTTTGGGATCAAGCTCTGTTATGGTTTTGTATAACTGCAATTCATATTTGCGCGGTGTCAAAATTTCCATCGTCGAACGGCCGCCGCTTAATCCATTTGCGGACCAATCTGTCACACCGTATCCTTTACGTCGCAATTCATGAGGCATTTCTTTATTAATATCTGCTGTAATTACATTTACCGTAATATAGCCAAGGGCTAATCTTTCCTCGATCTTAGAACCAACCACTACGCCGGATCCAAATCCGAGAGCATAGGCAATTAAATTCTGAATTTGATCTAAGTTATCCAACACTAAACCTAATCCGATAACATAGATGACGACTTCAAACATACTCACGGCCGCAGCGATATACCGGTAGCCTTTCAGTGTCAAAATCATTCGGACTGTCGAAAAGGAAACGTAGATAACATTTATCATGAAGATGAGCAGGACCATACCCATAGGCAACCTCTCCTTTCCGGAATAGGGTTTATCGTATCGCGCTTTATCAAAAAGTTCAAGGAAAGTCTTTTGAACATTTATTCAATTGAGCCAGAGTACTATATAGAGTTGGATATGAGAGGGGTGGCATGATCACTCTGAGGAAGGTATGATCAAACGAGCCTAACTCATTATCACGCATCAACTGAGTATGAAGGTAGTATTAAAAGTGAGCGCATAGACGCCTAGTATGAACAATAGGAGGTCTGTCTGTCGATGCGGCACCTGCCACGCACCAAACAAGGTTGCGACCGCACTATTCCGCCTGGGCAACGCACCAAACAGACTGTCCATCGAACCAAACGTCCTGCTCACCGCTCCATTCTGCGCTGCCAGCGAGCCTAATTCGCCACTTACCGCACCATTCAACTTGTGAGTACGCAAGAAATAAACTCCCCGTCCTTCTCGCTGCACAGTGTTGTGTCTTTTCTTTTGTCTATAACTCCAAAAGCCTCCCGGCTTCACCTTTCTATTAGAACACACAAAAAAGCCACTCCCCATAA